>CAYNKH010000074.1:0-13626 GCA_964397745.1 uncultured Bacteroidales bacterium
TAATATATTTGTAAATATATCAAAAATTATGATACTATAAAAATGTGAAGAGTAAATTTATGAGAAAAACCCGAATTTTAGTTCCTACAAACTTTTCGAAACAGGCCGAAATAGCTTTTAAACAGAGCGTGTTTTTTTCTAGAAAAACCGATGCAGATATTTTTGTTTTACATGTTATACCTAGTCTTAAAAAGAATGATAATGGCAGCAACACAATCGAAACTATCCAAAACAAAGCGGATAGTCTGATTGATCCAATGACAGGTTTTGCTGGAGGTAAAATTCATACTCGAATCGAAACAGGGAAAGTGATAGCTCAAATACTTAATGCAGATAGAGAACTCAAGCCAGATTATATTTTTATCGGAACAGATGTTGGCTCTACACCTCACTCATCAACTACCTTGCGCATTTTAAACCATGTCGATTGCCCATTGGTTGTTTTTACCAATAGATCTAACAAAACAGGATGTGATAAAATTGTTTTACCTCTAGATCTTACCAAAGAGACAAAACAAAAAATTGATCAAACAATAAAAATTGCTAAAGTTTACAACTCAGAAGTTCATATTGTTTCAGCAACAAACTTTGAAGATGAGATAATGTGTGATGTGATTAAAAAACAGATGAATCAAGTTAAATCAATATTTAACAAGTTAGAAATAAAGTCTCAGATTAAGTTGCTAAAAACAAAAAATGATATTGATGTAATGGCTAATGAAATTAATGATTATGCCGACGATATTAAAGCTGACTTAATTGTTATTATGACACGACAAGAAACTAAATTGCAAAAATTCTTTGTTGGAAGCATGGCAATTAAACTTATTCGCAAATCAACTGTTCCTATCATGTGTATAAGTCCTAAAAATTAATAACTAAAACTAAATTTTATAGATTATGGATATTCAAAAGTACAAAAAGTTTATTATCGCTGGAGCGGTATTATTATTACTGTTAATCATTTTTGGCAGTTCGATGTTTTACATTGTAAATCCTGGAGAAAGAGCAATTACGTTTAGACCGTTTAGTAGTGGATTAGACACTACCAAAATTAGTCAGCCTGGTTTTCATATTGTAGCACCTTGGAATGACTTTATTGTTTATAATGTTAAAGAGCGTAAAACAGAAGAGACAATGGATGTGTTAGACAAAAATGGGTTGTCAATAAATGTTGAGATCTCAGTGCGTTTTAATCCGATTCCTAAAAAATTACCTTTTCTACATCAACAATTTGGCGAAGATTATATGAATCAGCTTATTGTTCCCGAAGTACGATCAACAGTAAGACAAGTGATGGGTAGATATACAGCCGAAGAAATTTACTCAACAAAAAGAGCCGAAGTCGAAGGTGAGATTATTACTGAAACAACACAAAAATTACAGGACAACTCTGTCGAAACTCGTGCTGTCTTAATTAGGTCTATTAATTTACCTTCGCAAATTAAAACTGCAATTGAAACAAAATTGCAGCAGGAACAAGAATCTTTAGCCTATCAGTTTAGAAACGAAAAAGAAACAAAAGAGGCAGAAAGAAAAAGAATTGAAGCTGAAGGTGAAGCTAAAGCAAATCAAATAATTAATAGTAGTTTAACTCCTGCCTTACTGAAAATGAGAGGAATAGAAACAACTTATAAACTTGCAAACTCTCCAAACGCAAAAATAGTTGTTATAGGAGGTTCAGATGGAATGCCTTTAATACTTAATCAATAATATAAAGCTGTAATATAAAAAGGGTCAAATTTTTTGACCCTTTTTTATTGTGTAAATGACTTTATTAATTTTTGCATGCGGCATTCATGGATATTCTGGACTAAACTGACCCCTCTATACTAGAGTTGAAAATTGACAAAAAAGTTCTGTCATTCTGGAGCATATTGACCCCCTAAAGCAAATTTAGATAAGAGGTTTTTGGTTTTGGTGGATAGTTTGCAAATTATACTGGAGTAAACTGCCCCCCTTCATTTAATAATTGCCAGAAGTTTTCATTATTTCGCAAAAAAAATAGAACTATGGCAGGAAATACAAAGCGTATGGGCAGGTAAAACAATTGTTAATGATGCACCAGAAAGGGGGGGCAGTATTACCAGAATATCCAGCATTCATAAATAACCTGAGTGCGTTATTGTTTTTGGTTATTTACTGACGTTTACATTGCCTTGAATTTATTGGCAGAAATAGGATTTGATCTATTTGTCGGCAATGTAAAGTCAAAATTCCACCACAAATTTAAGCCTAATCTTTAAATCTGGGGATTGCTGATTTGTGCATAAATCAGGAGTTCTGAATTTTCATTAGTGTCCAATAAAAATGCGACAAGATTGATTAATATGTAAAAAAAGGGACGACACATTCAGAACGACCAAAATAATTTCTTTTTTTACAATCTTTAGGTTTTCAGCATTTTACATCAATCTAAACTTCAAAAATAATGTCGAACTACACTTATCAGTCTCGATTAACTTTCTTCTCCCATTCCCAAGCAGACTTAACAGTTTCTTCAAGAGATACCTCGGCTTTCCAACCTAAAACTTTATTTGCTTTAGAAGTATCAGCCCAAACTTGTTCAATATCACCGGCTCGCCTATCTACTATTTTATAATTCAATTTTTGTCCAGTACTAATTTCAAAAGCCTCTATTATTTCCATCACAGAGCTTCCTCTACCCGTACCTATATTAAATGTTTCATAGCGAGAAATTTTATCTAACAATCTTTTAACTGCAAAAACATGAGCTTTTGCTAAATCGCAAACATTAATATAATCACGAATTGCAGTACCATCGGGAGTGTTATAATCATCTCCAAAAACACTTAATTCTTTTCGTAAACCAATAGCTGTTTGTGTAATATAAGGCAATAAATTATCTGGAACACCAAGTGGTAACTCACCAATATGTGCAGAAATATGAGCTCCAATAGGATTAAAATATCTTAAAGAAATTGCACTAAGATTTTCTGCTGAATGGATAGCGTCAACAATTATCTCTTCATTAATTTTTTTTGTGTTTCCATAAGGCGATTCAGGTTTTACTACTGGAGTATCTTCTGTAACGGGTAGTTTACAGGGTTGTCCATAAACTGTGCAGCTAGACGAAAATACCAAATTAGGGATGTTATATTTAAGCATATTTGACAAAACATTAACAAGCCCCTGTATGTTATTATGATAATATTTAAGTGGATTTTTTACCGATTCGCCTACAGCTTTATAGGCTGCAAAATGAATAACAGCAACTACGTTGGTGTGCTTTTGAAAAACAATTTCTAAATCTTTATGTTCCGCCACATCTACTTGATAAAATATTGGACGAATTCCTGTTATTTTTTCAATTCCATCAAGAACTTCGATTATAGAATTAGATAAATTGTCGATTATTACAACCTCAAAGCCAGCGTTCTGAAACTCGACCACTGTGTGAGAACCGATATACCCCGTTCCTCCTGTAATTATTACTTTTTGCATAATATATTCTTTACTTTTAGACAAAAATAGTTAACCCATATCAATTAACAATTAAATAATGTAGTTATTGTAAAATAAAGATTTAGAAGTTTGCAAGTTTAGAAGTTTGCAAGTTTAGAAGTTTCGTCCAATAAAATAAGTGCAAGTTACATTAAGAACTGAATTTTTTGAAGAGATATAGTCTGCTGATGCAATATCAACAAACCCCAAAGCATAATTTACTTTTATTTGCCATTGCATAAACTCAACTCCACCACCAAAAACAACACCAGTATCAAATCTTTTTATCAATCCTGATTCACTTCCAAATTCGACTGGATGATTTTCTTCAAACTCATGCCCTTCATATTCAGAGTGAAAATGACTTTTACCAACTATAGCAACACTAGAGTATGGACCAACATTACCAAAAACACTTATATTGGCAAGAGGAACTTTATAGCCGATATAAATAGGAATATCCACATACCCCAATTTTAATTTCGTTTTGCTAAACGTATTAACGGTTTTGGTTCCTTTTTCAAAAAAACTTACAGACGCACCAACATAAATAAAGCTCATAATTTCAAACTCTGCAGCAAGCCCCAACTGATAGCCCATTTTTAAGTTGTAATCTGGAGTAGCAAAATCACTTTTATCAAGAAAACTTGTCAAACTAAAACCAACTTGCGGTCCAAAATGAAGACCTTGTGCATTTATCAATGCAGTGAAAGATACGAAAACCACTAATAGTACAATTTTTTTCATAGTATTTTACTTGATGTTTGACTTATATATTACTTATACAAAATTATCAAAAAACTTTTAGAAAAAGCTTCTCTTTATATTATTTCGCTACTTTAGGAACAAATTTCTTTATTTTTAAGTAAATTTGTACAAATTTAATATTCTATTATGAAAAAAATCACATTGTTATCTTTATTTTCATTCGCATTTTCAATATTTATATTCGCCGCACCAGTGCAGGTATCAAAAGCCAAACAAGTTGCAGAAAACTATTACAATTACTGGTCGGATTACAGATCGGTAGGTAAAATAATTGATAATATTGAAGTTTACGATAACAATATTTTAGTTTATTATGTGTTTAATTTTTCTACTGGTGGATATACAATAATTTCGGCTGACGATGAAGTTACACCAGTTTTGAGTTATGCTTTTAAGGGTAAATTTATCTTAAACGATCCAAAACTCCCCAAAAACTACGAGTATTTTTTAAATTCATATAAAAATCAAATTTCTCAAGTAATAAATCTCAATCTTAAAGGAGACACATCTGTAAAGCAAAAATGGACAGACTATTACAACAACCAATTTTCGCCTACTAAAGAAACACAAAACGTAAGTCCGCTATTGGACATTGAGGGAATTGCTTGGGATCAAGGTTGTTACTACAATGAAGATTGTCCTACTGATGCAAATGGCGATTGTGGGCATGTTTATACTGGTTGTGTTGCAACTGCGATGGCACAAATTATGCGTTATCATAAGTGGCCAGATCATGGAACAGGTTCGTACTCATACAACGACACTAATTATGGAACACAATCAGCAAATTTTGCTGCTTCTTTATATAATTGGGATGCGATGCCAGTATCAATAAGCAGCTCAAACTCAGAAATAGCAAAAATAATGTATCACTGCGGAGTTTCAGTTGATATGATGTATAGCACCTCTGGTTCGGGGGCTTATGTTTATGGATATGTTAAAGAAGCATTAGTAAATTACTTTAATTACGACTCAGATGCGATGTACGCTTACCGTGAAAACTACTCCGATACTAATTGGAAAAACATGCTAATTAGCGACCTTGACAACGGTTGGCCTGTGTTTTATTCAGGAAATGATGAAGCCCAAACTACTGGACACGCATTTGTTTGTGACGGTTATCAAGGAACAGAAAGTTTTCACTTTAATTGGGGTTGGAGCGGATATTACAACAGTTATAATGTAATTGACGAATTAATCCCAGGAGGGACTGGAGCAGGTGGTGGGAATGGTGATTTCTCATACGACCATCAAGCAGTGTTTGTTGTTCATCCTACCTATGGATTAACAGCAGTTTTTTCGGCCTTACCAACTTCAATCTACGAAGGTAATTCGGTTTCATTTATTGATGGCTCATACGGAGACCCGACTACATGGTCGTACAATTTTGGAGACGGTGGCAACGCTACCACACCAAACCCAATCCACTATTACAACACAAGCGGTTTATACGATGTAAGCCTTACTGTTGGTGACGGTTCTTCAACTAACACGACAACAAAAACAGATTATATCAAAGTTGTTCCAACTGATGCTGGATTTTCAATGGACTTTGAATCGTGTGCTAACTACTCAAACAAATTCTTTCCTTGGTCGGTTGTTGATGGTGATCAAAGCACTACTTTTGGAAGCTCAGATTGCGATTTCCCAGGGGAATCAGACTTTATGGCATTTATGGCGTTCAACCCTAGTGATGCGGGTTTTTCATTAGCATCTCCACACGGAGGGCAAAGAGTTGGAATGGCAATTTGTCCTAGCGATAATAGTGCAAGTGATGACTGGCTAATATCTGATAACCTTCAACTTGGGACCAACTCATCAATAAGTTTATGGGCATTAAGTCCAAAACCAGGAACATGGGGCAATAATACTTATCAAGTATTGGTTTCAACCACAAGCAATGATCCATCGGCTTTTACAGTAATTTCGGGTGCAAGTGCTATTGAAGCTCCTGCTTCGTGGACAAAACACACTTACAACCTCTCATCTTACGATGGACAAAATATATACATCGCTATACACCATGTTTCCAATAGTAAGTTTATGTTATGGATAGATGATATTGAAATAAGTACGACTAACGGATCAGTTGTACTAAATGCTGATTTCTCTGCAAATACAACCTCCGTTACAGTTGGGCAATCAGTGATTTTTACTGACAATTCGGTTGGTAATCCTACTAGCTGGAATTGGGATTTTGGTGATGGTGGAACTGCTCAAACACAAAATCCATCACATATATACAATAATGCAGGTATTTATACTGTCGAATTAAGTATTTCTGACGGAACTAATAGCAACACTGAAACAAAAACAGCTTACATTAGTGTTAACGAAGTCTCTTTAGGCAATTGGATAGAGCAAGCATCAGGTTTTGCGACTGCTTCAAGAGGAATAAATCATATTTCGATTGCAAATGAAAATATAGTTTGGGCAACAGCATACGATGGGTCAAGTAGTGGCAGCAATGTTCAAGAGTTTACTAAAACTACAAACGGTGGAGCAACATGGACACAAGGAAATATTGATCTTGGGAATACTGGTCTTGGAATATCAATGATTACTGCAATAAATGAAAACACTGCATGGATTGCTGCTTATCCAACTGGAGCAGGACAAACTGGCGGAATTTGGAAAACTACTAATGGCGGCTTAAATTGGACTCGTCAAAACACTGCAACTTATAGTAATACCAATTCATTTACTAACGTCGTATATTTTTGGGATGCAAACACTGGATTTTGTCAAGGCGATCCTATAGATAACGAATTTGAACTTTACACAACTACAAACGGTGGTACAACTTGGACAGCAGTTCCTGCGGCAAATATTCCAAACCCTCAAACAAGCGAATATGGTTATGTATGTAACTACGAAGTTGTTGGAAATCATATATGGTTTGGAACAAATAAAGGCAGACTATATCACTCATCTGACAAGGGCAATACTTTCGAAGTATTTGATACGCCTATCAATGATTTTGGTGGAACATCTGAAAATGCACATTTTTCGTTTAAAGATGCTAACAATGGTTTGATAGTAAATCAAGCTGGCAATGTTTATAAAACCACTAGCAGTGGTGCTTCTTGGACACAAATAACGACTACGGGAACTGTTTTCACAAATGGATTATGCTGGGTTGAAGGAACAAATGTTGTTTTTTCAACTGGTGCTGCCGAAACTGCATCGGGCTCATCATACAGTCAAGATGGTGGATTAACATGGACTACAATTGATGAGGTACAACATTTATATGTCGATTTTACAAACCTTAACACTGGTTGGTCTGGATCTTTTAATAGCGATGCTACAACTGGTGGTATGTGGAAATGGAACGCTATAATTACTGATATTAAAGATGAAATTGTAACCAAGGCTGAAACACTAATGTTATACCCTAATCCAGTATCAGATAATCTAACAATTAAAACTACGAATGAATTGTATAAAGCAGAACTAAAAATTGTTAATACTTCTGGCCAAATAATGTTTCAAACAAATATCAATACCTCAGAAGGTGAAATAATAAATGTTAATACGGCAGCTTTGCAAAAAGGGCTCTACATTTTAATAATTAACACAAATAATAAATGCTTAACAGAAAAGTTTATTAAAAACTAGACTGTTGTTTTTGTTTGTGAAAAAACAATCAGTCAGATTGAGCCTTTATGATTTGACATCAACTAGGTCTTACAATTTAATAAATTTTGTTGTAATTAGTTGCTTTTCAGAACTTGCTCTAACAAAGTACAAGCCACTTTTGAGATGCGAAATATCAATTCGTCTTAAATCCCACTCACTTGAATAAAAGTCGCTATTAATTGTTAGTACAAGTTTTCCTTGTTGGTCAAATATTTCACAATTATAATTGTCTGGTTGTAAGTTATTTGTAATTAAATATAATTCATTATTTGCCGGATTTGGAAATGCTTTAACATAAGAGTTTTCTAATATTACGGTATTTTGTGTTGGGTTACCAATATAAAACACATGAGGATCGGATAAACCTATAAAAGGATGTGTTTCGGTTTTTGGAGCAGAATTAGTAGCTTCGATATAATAAGAAATTGTTTCGGTTGGGTTAAATGAATCTATGCTTACTGAATAAGTGTTTCCAGAAGTATTTATCATGTCAGTTTCTTGGTAAGCAGCTCCATTGACAGAATATTTTAAAATTACAGAATTTGTGGTCTCTACATGATTAAATGTGTAAATTTCGGCGGTAAATTCATAAGTGGTTTGAAAAACAACTGTATCAAGTGTTGGATAATGTGAAATTTTTAGCATCTCAAAATCAGGAACTTCGTGTGTGCGACAATGTAATGCGTCCGTGCTATACCAATAGTTATAAGGGGTTCCAATTATCTCATAACCTGGCATTGCCTCTTCGTAAATTTCGGCTGCGGCAGCGTTGTAATCGCCTGCTGATCCAGTATTAAAAGGCACAAATACTTTGTTATTCATAATTAATGAATTTGTGTATGCGTTGCCACTTACTTGCCACGCAGTTCGGTAAACTTGAAATTTATTACCGTAAGAGCTGGTTTGGTTTGCCCAATAGTCTGCCATTGCTTCATAATCTGCATATCGGTAATCATCTGCTGGAACGCTTGCAACAAGCATTTTATCGACATCTAAAAATTTACCCCAACAATCGATATGTTCAATATACTCATCTAATGGATCTGGCACTAAATGATAAGTATCAACTCCGAGGTATTCTGATGCAAGGTTTTCTATTTCAGTTTGATTTAAGCTAGAGTTTTCTGTATAAACAAGGTCGCATGAAGCAGAAATACCCATTCCATCACACATATAATTACCTCCAGTTTGCGTGAGGTCCATTCCAAAAACATCCATATTAAAATAATTTCCTAAAACTATAGGGATACTATCATCTTTAGTTCTTTGTGGACGATTATAAGGAAAATCAACTATTCCTACACAATTGTTCTCACTATATTCTATAAACCAAGGGCTATAATCTCGAGCCCACTCAGAATCTGTCCAAGCGTCTATAAATACGATATTGCTAAAGTTCACATCTCCGGTTTCTAAATCCGTATTAGCATTAGACTGAAAATCCAATGGACATAACACATATACTAATACATCTTGTGATAAATTTGCTATTAAATCTATTGGTATTTTAAAGCCGTCTATATGAGTTCCGCCGCCCCAAGTTTCGCTGATAACATAAGAAACTATCACTCCTTGATTTCTTTCAAATTCTGCAATATTTCTAACTCCTCCAGTTGGAGGTGGTGTTGATTCAAATGCTTTATTTCGCAAATTGAGATTTTTAAGCTCATCTGCATAAATCATGTGATATTTACTTTGTAATTCCGGAGAAAGAACTTCCTGTGCAACTAAGACACTTATTGTGGAAATTAGTAAAATAGATAAGATTGTTTTTTTCATGCTAGTATTATTAAAAAGTGCCGGACTCGGCCGGCACTTAAAGAAGTATGATTATTTATTAATTATTAGATTTCTTTGATAAGTCTTGTCAGAAGTTACAATCTGTACAATATATAAGCCATTAGTAAAATCAGAAGTATTAAGCACAATTGAGTTTTTACCTTTGTACAGATTAAAGTTATTGGAGTATTCATATACTACTTGTCCCGCTAAGTTTATAACTTTTAAATTAGCTTTAGTGTTTTCTTTAAGATCAATATTAACGTAAGCAATATCCACAGCAGGGTTAGGATAAATTTCTACTGAGTTTTCGTTAATTTGAGTAGGCTCATTAATAATAGTTACTGCGTTTTGATGAGCCGGTAGTTTGATGTTATCTATCCATGCACAGTTGCTACCAGCAGCAGCTAGTCCATCTTTTTTATAAGACCAAGATAATTCATGTTGACCAGCCGAAACGGCGTAAGTTTCTAATGACCAGTCAACTTCTCCGTTCCAATTATTTTGCACAGTACCATCAATAGAGAAAATTAAGTAATCAGACATAAAGCCCCACATCCCAGTGTTACAACTTACTTTTTTGTAAAATTCTACATTATCAGCATTTAAAACATTTAGATTTATTATTAGTACGGATTCTCCACTGGTAGGTGAGCCTGATTTAATAGCGTTTGCACCCTCATATACTTCATCAGTTACAATAGTCCACGGGGAGGCAGAGACGTTTTCCCAACTGTAAGTTGTGAGTGTTCCCGACTCCCAGTCTTCGATTTGCAAACCTGCTGGTAAACAGGTAGTTAGTGTTGCAGGGTACATTCCGCTATTTAGTTCAAAGTCAAAACATATAGATGTTCCTGTGGGTACAGTTTCGATTATTTCAACAGTAAATTCAATCTCTATGGGCATATTAATGTCTTGAGCATCTATATTTACAGATGAGGTTTGGATATTTACATATTCGTTTGTTGTTGAAATTGTTACGTCTCCAGCTTCCGAAATTGCATGACCAGTGTTTTGCACCTGAATTACAATATTTACAGTCTCGCCTGCATCAAGTGTGAAATTACTGTTTCCAGTATCGGTATCATCAATTTCTGCAAATGCAAGTTCCATTTTTGGTGCATTTACTATAATTGGATAGCTTGATTCCCAAACATTATCTACATTATCAGAAATTGTGAGATTCATCATTATTGCTTCTTGATCCGCTATTCCGTTTGCAATCTCGACTGTAAAGGCATCATTTACAGTTTTATTTTCATCAATACCAATATCTCCAAAACTTGCATTGTTAACACTTATATTTGCATTTGTATTTTCTGTTGATGCAATTACTGAAACTTGATTTGCAATCTCTACACCAACATTAAGTAGCGATTGATTGATTTTGATAGTTTCGTTATAATCAGCAAGACTATTATTATTTGCTTCAGTATCGTTTATAGTATATCCGTTTGTAACAACATAGGGTCCATCAGGAACAATTACCAAAACATTTTCTTGATAAGTAGTTTTATTATAGGCTGTTACGGTAACTTTCATGTTTCCTGGAGCAGCAAACGGTATAATTGTAATATTTGCAGAACCATCTGAAACATAGGCTGATCCAACGATTACTGTTTCGTCTCCATCTAATTTTGTTAAGGACACCAAAGCATTATCAACATTACAATTTACCATAAATTCTGTTTGACCAACACTTAAAGTACTAAGATGCGAGATAGTCATTTCTTGGGGAGTTTTTGTTCTTAACATTAACGAGGGATCTCCAAAAAGTGTCCAAGTGTCGGCAGTTGCTTGACCTTGTCCGCCTTCTTCAATCATTTTGAACATTCCATTAAAAGACACCCCACCCATAGTTCTTTTTATGTTAGTTGGGTATGTTTCGATAAGAATATCTACCATTTCGTCTTGTCCAGTCATTGGCTCATTCCAAGCCTGATTAATTGTGGAGCCGAGAAAAGCAATTGCTCCTGTTGGATTACCATTGTTGGTTGCTCTTAGCCAAGCTTCTGCAAAACATGTGGGGCCATTAAAGTCTCCGTTAACACATGCTACACTCCATATAAAAGCTAATTTATTTTCGTTTGTTAGAGCATTTACGTGCTCGTTTTTAAATTCTGTATTTGCCCATAATGTAACATCTCCGTGTCCAATATAATTGCCAATACCAATACCGTTATTGAAAGCGGTAGATATTTGTGGATTTGAACCACCAGACTGATTCACATGAGTAACTGTATATCCATAAGTTTCGAGATCAGTTTTAATGTAATCCAAATGAACAACATCAGATTCTCCACCATCATGGCCACTTGAGCCTCCACCTTCGCTTGACGCTGACCCAAAAGCATTTTCTAACCAAGTATCTGTAGCCGTAAGTTCTTTTTCGTAAGTAATAGTTCTTTCTACCTGAGTCTCAACATCTGCAATAGAATTTGCTGAAAAACGACCAATAAATGCATCAGCATAACTATCGTTTCCAGCCAAATAAACATAAGCATTATCTGAGTCTTGACTACTAATTTGCATTGTTGGAACGTCATCTGCATCGCCAATTAATAAAACATAAGAGAGTCCTTGGTTGTCGTAGTAGTCTTGTATATATGCTTTTACTTGATTGGCTGTTGTCCCGATTTCGCTCATAAGCACCAATTCTGTCTGAATACCTTTTTCATGTTTCCAAGTAATATAATCTGTCATTGCACTTGCATACTCATCGGCACAGATAATTAGAATATTGCCAGGAGCTCCTTCATCAACAGGAGTGTATTTTGCACTATTTGAGTAATTTATAAAAGCACGATTATAAACATTTATATATTCATCGGTTTTGACAGTAGTTGGAGTGCTTATTTCATTAACAGAACTCGAATTGTTGAATTTTATTTTTATGATAATTTCTGAATAAACTCGCAGTTCTTTATTTATTGCGTTATAAGTAAAAGGTAAAAAAGTGAGATTACTTCCTCTAACATCTCTTAAAATAAAAGGTTCGCTCATTTGAACATTATTGAATGGAAAAAAATCATCTATTTGATAAGCTTTGCCATATTTATAAGGTACAGTTTTGGGATCAACAGTTCTTAATATGGATCCCTTTGAAGGTGCAATATCAATATTGTTGATTGCTTCAAATTGTGCAGAAATTACTTCATATTTAAAACCACCTTGGTCGGGTATTGCGATCGAGCTGGTAATAAAAGGCAAATCGGGTGCTCCTTTATAGTATGAATTAGGACAGTCGGGACTTTGTACAACAAATTCAGTACCACGAGGGGTCTCAACCTCATAAAGACGATAAGCATTAAGGCTTAATTTAATAACTAATCCATCTGATGTAGTTTCAATAACTTCAATCTGTGGGTTTATACTTTTTTCCTGATTGTTTTTAATCCAGTCAGTTTGTGCGTTCACAAACAAAGCAAAAATCAATAAAAGATTGAGAATGGTAAATTTTTTCATAAGAATTATAACATAATGATTAATAATATTTTTTTAATACCGTTAAGACCTAATTTACAATAATTGGGTTGCATAACAAATGTAAAAATAAAGGAATAAAACCTAAGTTTGCGATTGCAGGTCTTTGTTTTATACATTTGGGGAGAAATAGGTGTGTGAGAGGGGTAATAAATCATATAATGACTGACAAATATATTTATATAAGTGTACAGCATCCAATTCGAGTTAATTTTTTGTAAACTGCGAACCGCAAAACCGTTTACAGCTCAACCCCACATTGTTGATATTCATTATTTTCCGTCCATTTTTGAGTAAATATCTGATCTTTCTTTCATAAAAACTTCCGAAATTCTATATAAAAAGAATCAAAACCCTCAATAATCTATTGGATTTATTCGATAAATTCATTAAATTTTCAATAATATTTACTCCTAACGATTGTGATTTACAGGTTATTAACAATCCAAAACCCACCATAATATAAAGTAATAAAAAGTTTGGCATGGG
>CAYNKH010000075.1:0-13547 GCA_964397745.1 uncultured Bacteroidales bacterium
CTCCTGTAGGAACAAAGGCTAAGTGTCTTAATAATTCTGCTATTCAATATTTTGGTACAGATCAAACATTACGTTCTTACGAAGATGGAACAACAAATGCTTCTTGTATCGCACATCCATATACAGGAACTTCTATTATCGAAGCAATTGCTGAGACCCCATTAGGACTGCTTTGTGCTTTTGATAATGGAGATATACAGATTTATACTTCTGGTTCTAGTTGGATACCGTTTACGGTTCCGTATGATGTTTCTTTTGTAGCAGACCAATCAAATAATTATGCTTGGATAGGTTTTGCAGCTAACGGAATTATGAAACAATGTTATTCTTGTTACGAAACAATTGTTTATAATACAACAATTGAAAGCTGCCATGATGAAAATGATGCTAATTTAGAGCTAACTTCCCCTATTGGTGCTTTTGAATATTCAATTAATAATGGAATTAATTGGCAAGCAACTACTACTTTTAGTTCTTTATCGGGAGGTTATCATCATTTGCTTGTCAGAGATGCTGGTTTGAGTATTGTTGCAGATTCTGTTGTGTTTATAGAAAACTATAGTATTATTGATGATGCAAATATCACATTTACTCAAATGATGTGTCACGGAGATAATGATGCACAGATTGAATTGGCCTATTCTAATCCAGGCTCACATGTCTGGGAAAATGCAAATACAACATTGTATGTTCGTGAAAACTTAAATGCAGGAGTTTATTCTGTTACGGTTTCTGACGGTGTATCATGTATCAGAGTTTTAGAAAATGAAATGGTGCAACCCAATCTTTTATCATTAACTGTAGATTCCGAAAATATAGTTTGTTTTGGTAATGCGAATGGAAGTATTAGTCTAAATGTTTCGGGAGGAACATTGCCTTATCAATATCTGTGGAGTAATGGTAGTGAAACTGCTTCTATAAGCGGATTGGTTGCAGGCGATTATTATTATACGATTACAGATGCAAACGGATGTTTTGTTACTGGAATGCAAACAGTGAGTGAACCTGCAGAGTTGACTTTATCTGGTATAGTTGATAATATTAACTGTTATGGCGAACTTACGGGGAATATAGATATTTCGTGGAGTGGAGGAACACCTAACTATTTGATAGAATGGAGTAATACTGATTATGTAGATGTTAATAAAAATATAGTTTTAGCACCTGCTGGCGATTATAGTGTTACTATAACTGATAATCATTCATGTTCATTTACTACCGATTTTTCTATTACTCAACCTGATGCCATAGAGATTGTCTCTGAAGATATTGTAAATGTATATTGCTACGGAGAGGCAACAGGTGAGATACAGCTTCAAACTCAAGGAGGTACAGGATTACTTTCGTTTGAGTGGACGCTCGAAGGAGAAACTGGTACATTCGCAACAACCGAAGACTTAATAGATTTGTCTGCTGGGGAATATCACTTAACAATTGCCGATGAAAATTTTTGTGAATTAGTAAGTACTTATACTATTACGCAATCTCCCGAATTAGTTGTTACCCTTGATGTAACTCCAATATCGTGTGGCGGATACGAAGACGGTGAAATCCTTGCTCAAGCTACCGGAGGTAGTGGTACATACAGTGCTTTTAGTTGGTATGATGACCAAAATAATATTATAGGCGTTGCACCTCATATTACTGGATTAGGTGCAGGTTATTATAAAGTTGTTGTGCGTGATAGTTACTATTGTTATGATAGCACTTTTACAACCCTTACCCAAGCCGTCCCACACGAATATATTATTACGCCTACACCAATGTCTTGCAATGGTTTAGAAAATGGTGAAATTGTCGTTTCCGTTGACGGAGGTTCTGGTGCTGGTTTTAACTTTGATTGGCAAAATAACGTTGCTGGAAATGTAAATAATGCCCAAAATCTAGCCGCTGGTGAGTATTTTGTTACTATCACAGATCCAAACGCCTGTATAGAAATATTGTCTGCCGAAATAGTAGAACCTTATATGGACGAAATTGGAGCATTTGACCATATAGCATATCTTTGCTATGGTAATGATCTTGTGCTAAATCCAGGAACTTTTGTCGAGTATTTGTGGAGTACAGGCTCTACACAGCCAACAATTACTGTCGAAAATGCAGATGTCTATTTCGTGGAAGTTGTTGACGCTACTGGTTGTCATTTGGCAGATACTGTACAGGTAATTATTAGCACTGTATTTAATAATGAAGATATTAATCTCGTTTCGGTAACTGATAATAATAATATTGAAGTGATGTGGGGAAAAACCGATGGAGAAGGTACACAACTGTATAATATATATCGAAACTCAGGCGACGGATTTGAATATCTTGCCAGTAAAGCTTTTAATGAGCTGGCAATTTACGAAGATACAGATGTAAATCCAACAAATCAATATTATAGCTACCGAATTTCTGCCGTAGATTCATGTGGGGCCGAAAGTGATTATTCGCAAACACACAGAACTTGCTTGTTAGATGTTGTCCCAGATGATAATGGTGCATGTTGGTTAAATTGGGGAGAATATCAGGGCTTTTTTGTTGTGTATTATTTTATTATGAGTGGCACAAGTCCTGATAATCTTGTGGTTGTAGATTCCACTCTTTATAGCGATTTTAATTGGGTAGAAATGAATCCAAACCCGAATGGAACTTATTACAGAATAAAAGTTAGACGTATAGATGGCTGTTATCCAGGGGATGGCGAATATTATGACGAAGCATTCTCAAATATTGTCTTCTGTGATAATTATGTCGGATTTGTGAATACAGTAGTGGCAAAAACATCGGTATATCCAAACCCGTTTTCTTATAATCTTACCTTGGACATAAATATGAATATTCCAAGTGAATTAAAATATTCCTTTATTAATGTGTTAGGGCAACAGATTATTGAGCCTGAAACTACTTTTGTCGAAAAGGGAGAACAGACTATAGCTATTAATCCTGATATTGTTCCTGGTTTATATATTCTACGCCTTGAGGTTGCAGATGAAGTTTATAATATCAGGATTGTCAAAGAAAGTTTCTAATTGTTGATGCGTTATAAAATAGAGTTAGCATATTTTGGCAGAGATTTTCATGGTTGGCAAAGGCAGCTTAACGCAATAAGTGTGCAGCAAACAATAGAAGATGCGATTAATGTGATTTTTCGTGATAAGATTACTCTAATCGGTTGCGGTAGAACAGATACTGGCGTTCATGCACGTAAGTATATAGCTCATTTCGATTCTGATAAACTGTATGACAATGATGCGGCTATGAAACTAAATAATTATCTACCTTGTTCAATAGCAATACATAGTATCGAATATGTTAGCTCCGATTTTCATGCACGATTTAATGCTATTAAACGCACATACCAGTATCAGATTTGTCTTACGAAAAATCCTTTTTTTGTCGATTCTGCGTGGTTAATTTATCAGCATCTTGATGTAAATTTAATGAATATCGCTGCCGAACAACTTTTTAAATATACCGACTTTACCAGTTTTAGCAAATTACATACGGATGTGAAGACAAATAATTGCGATGTGCAATATGCTAAATTTGAGCTTAATGAAAATGTTTTGATATTTACAATTATTGCAGATCGGTTTTTGCGAAACATGGTGCGTGCAATAGTAGGTACGCTTATTGATGTCGGTAAAGGGAAAATTAATGTTGTTGATTTTTCTACCATAATTGAGGCGAAAGATAGGAGTGAAGCAGGACAATCAGCACCTGCTCATGGATTGTTTCTTGTTGATGTAAGATATCCTTTATAAACTATTTAGGAGTATCTGTTTTTAGATTTCTTGGTAGTTCTACATAAAATGTACTGCCTTTTCCTTCCTCAGAATCTAAACTAATATTGCCCCCTACGATGTGTGTGTTTTCTTTAGCAATACACAAACCTAAGCCTAATCCTCCATATAAATCAGAGATGTTTGAGTCTGCTTGCGAAAATCTATCGAAAATTATGGTTTTATTTTTGTCAGCTATACCGATACCGGTATCTTTAACATAGATGGTAACATTATCTGTGCTTTCCAAATATCCAATTTCAATTGAGCCCTCCTTTGTGAATTTTATCGCATTTTCAATAATGTTTCCAAAAATCTTTGTTAGTTTGTGATGGTCGCTAACAATTTTTAATTTTTTATTAGAGTTTTTAGTTTTGAACACTAATTTTACATCTTCCGACATTTTTAGTGAAAAAATTGAGTGGAGCTCTGTTAAAAATTCATTGATGTTGATTTCACTTAGTTCGGGGTAGTGCTGTTTTGTGTTAAGTAACGATAATTCAACTATATCGTCAATAATCTTTTGTAATTTAAAACTACTGTTAATAATTATCTTTGTAAAATCTTTACGTTTTTGTTCCGATAAGCCTTCTTTATTTAATAATCTCGAAAACCCTACAATCCCATTTAAGGGAGTTCGAAATTCGTGCGACATATTGTGTAGAAATTCTGTTTTTAATGTATTGCTTTCTTCTGCTTTTAATTTTGCCTGTAAAAGCTCTTTAGATGTTTGCTCCTTCTCTTCAAGTAATTTTAAAAGGTTCTCATTTTTTATTTGTAATTCCTGTTCGTTTTTATGAATCAAATTTATTTTAATATTAAGCCTCTCAAAAAGATAGTTAAATGAAACAGCAAATAATCCTCCTAACCACAGATAGAGAAAAATGGCAGTAGCCCATGAGGAGAAAGTTTTAGACGACTTTGTATAATCCACATTAAGATTTAAGACTTCTGTTAAAAATAAAACACTGAAAATAATAAGCACTGCTAAAGAAGTAATAATCCAAAAATACGTTGCTTTCTTTTTGAGCAATAGCGTTGACAAACCGATTGCTGTTAATAATATTGTTGGGCTTGCCCCAAAAATCGCACCACCATATAAATTTATAATCCCGATAAGCACTAAAGTCGCTATAAGCAAATTAGATTTTAAAATATAAGAAAAACTCTTGTATCTCAGCAAAACAATCAAAGACGGTAAAAATGCTAAGGCACTCCAAATCCCAACCATACCAAATTCTAGCTCAACACTAGATATTATTCCAAACAATATAGTCGGCAGCCCAATTGTCACAATTGCTAAATAAATACGATAAAGTAGTGTGTCCTTTATTTCTGGTACAGTATCGTTAATATTTATATCTTTTTCTTTTAAAAGTTTCATCTTATTTACTAATTAAAACCAAATAATCCCAAGCTTGTAGTTCAATGTCCTTTAGTTGTTTGCTTGAGAACTCTTGCCCCGAAAAATACTCTTTATATTCAGCGTTTTTATCTTTCATTTTTAATTTTGCAGTGGCAATATTGTCAGAGAGATTTAAAATAATTAGTAATTGGTTATTGTTTTTTGTTCTAGTAAAAGCAAAAACTGGTGATTTCTTTGAGCTGTTAATTATTTTAAAATCACCTCCATAAGTGCCGTTCCATAAAGCCTGATTGTCTTTTTTTAATTTATTTAGTGATTTGTAAAAGTCTTCATAAATAATTATAGACCAGTCAATGCTGTCTTTTTCGAAAAAGCTTAAGCGATGGTCTAAACCAGCTTCTTGTCCGCTGTATAAAAGAGGCATTCCAGGCAGAGTGTAGCACAATACTGAAAAACATAAATTACCTTCGCCATATCTTTCATAAACTGTTCCATTCCAAGAGTTTTCGTCGTGGTTGGTGGTAAAACGCATTTTTACACTTCCTTCTGGAAAATTTTTCTTTTCCCATTTTAAAATTGTGTCTAATTCTGTTACTGGTTTCTCTCCGCTTGCTATTTGATTCATACCGTGTAATAACCACCACGAATACGACATGTCAAATGCAGAATCGTGATGCTCGGGCTGCTCAGCTTCGGCAAGCATAAAGACTGGCTTAATTTTATCAAGGGCTTCTCGTACTTCGTTCCAAAATTCCGTTGGTACCATCTCAGCAACATCGCACCTAAAACCGTCAATGTCAGTTTCCTTAATCCAAAAAGCCATATCATTAATCATTGCTGTATGTAATTCGGCATTATCGTAGTTTAGGTCTATTACATCGCCCCAATCTTCGACAGGTGGAATAAAATTATTTAGACTATCTTTTGTGTAAAATTCAGGATGGGTTTTTGTCCAAACATGATCCCAGGATGTGTGATTGGCAACCCAATCTAAAATAACATACATATTATGCTCATGTGCCACATTTACTAAATTCTTAAAATCCTCAATTGTGCCAAACTCCAGATTTGTCTTTGTATAGTCTTTTATGGAGTAGTATGAACCCAAACTCCCTTTACGATTTTCAATACCTATTTCCTGAATTGGCATAATCCAAAGAATATCAATTCCAAGTTCTTTTAATCTCGGAATATCTTTAGTAAATTCGGCAAAAGTACCCAAGTTCGTGTGCTGACGTATGTTCACTTCGTATATTACGGCATCTTTAGCCCACTCTGGCATAGTCTTTTGGTACGAAGTTTTGGTTTTTTTGTCTTGTTTTACATTATTACAACCAAAAAGTGATAATAAAAAAGCTATTAAAAGCATAAAAATAATTTTAAATTTCATTTCTTTAATTTTTTGTTAATATTTCAAACGAATATGGGGCTAATTTAATTTGATAATTTGAGCTTAATCCACTAACCTTAGAATCAAAATTAATTGTATAATCATTAAGTATCCCCAAATCATTTTTATTTAGTGTTATTTCTTTAGTGTTTGCAGATTGGTTAATTAATAAATATGAGGTCTTATCAAAATATTGCCTTTTTAATATTAGTGAATTTTCACTTTCACAAATAATAGTGGTTGAGCCATAAATAAACTCAATATTATCTTTTCTGATTGCTATAAGTTTTTTGAATATTTCAAATGTTTCCACCTGTTCAGGATTTAAGTTATCAAAAACCATCATTCTTCTGTTATCTGGGTCTCCGGCTCCAGGCATGCCAATCTCATCGCCATAATAAATACAGGGGATCCCTGGTATTGACATTGTAAAAGCTGCAAGGTTTTGTAGTTTTTTGTATGATGATTTGTTTTTTACACTTATATCCCTTGTCCAACCAGCTTCTTTGTCATCTTCTCCAGATAAAACTGTCTTGTCTGCATAAGTAATAAATCTTATAATATCATGATTCCCTGTTATATTTCCCATTAGGTTGTGATATCCATAAAGAGATAATGATGCTGTAAGGCTTTGGGCAAGGTTTTTCATATTGCATAAGCTGTCGGCAAAACAATTTCGTGCATCAAAATATAGATTAAAATCAAATTGCCCATCCAGTTTATCGCTACCCACATAGTTGTTTATAAGTTCTCTGCTACCAAATGTTTCACCAATTTGATAAATAGTCTTTTCTGGAAAATTGATTCTTGTTTTTTTTGTTAGACTTGTCCAAAAAACCTCTGGTATATGTTTTGTTGCATCGTGCCTAAAACCGTCAATATCAAACTTTTTAATCCAATATATTGCCAACTCAGAAATTGTGTCTGTAACTTCAGGATTATTAAAGTCCCATGAAGGTAAAAATGTGTCGAACCAGGTCGTAAGTCGGCATTCATCCCAAATTCTGATGTTTTTGCGACCATCAGGGAGATTTAATTCTGTTGCCCAACTTTTGTTAGATTGATAAAGTGGATGCTCTTGATGAACATGGTTAGCAACAAAGTCTAATATTACATTTATATTTTTTGTATGAGCGTTATCAACTAGATTTTTAAAAACACTATCATTTCCAAAACGGGTGTCGATATCAATCGATGAGATAGGCCAATATCCGTGATAACCAGAATAATATCTGCGAGGCTCAGGAAACTCTTTAAATGCAGTTTTCGGATTCTGAAAAATAGGGGAAATCCACAAACAATTTATCCCTAAATCAGCGAAATATCCAGTTTCTAATTTCTTATTTATGCCTTGCAAATCGCCTCCTTGATAATTTGCTTTTTTTGCTAACCTGTTGTCGTTTACAGGCTTGTCATTTTCTTTACAATTATTAAAGAACCGGTCAACGAGCATAAAATACATTATGTTGTAATGCTTGTCGTCTCTCGAAAGCTCTTGGGTAGAAGTAATTACTTTTCCGTTCTTTAATGGAATTAACAAATCATTAGATAGACAGCCCATATAGCTACTAAAGACTCTAATCTCGCTTCGTTCAAGTTTTTTAGCTTCTTCGGGTATTTGTATGATGTATCTGTTGTTGTCAAAATTGTTTAAATTAATAGGTATGAATTGGTTTTGCCAGAGAATAAATAACTTGTTAGGAGTGTAATTCGTTTCTATGATGATTTCATGTTCGTTATGACTATAAGTAAAAAGTTGAGGTGTATTTGCAGAACAATGACTTTTTGCTAATAATAAAGTATTGTAACCGCCAATACCATTGGAAACTGTGTCTCCTTCAGGATAATTGTTTCTCCAAACTCCGTCAGCAACAAGTTGATATTGGTAAATTCCTTTATCTAATGTTAATTTTGCTTTCCAACAATCATTAATGTATTGCATTGGCGTTTTATCAGGATTCCAATCATTAAAGTCGCCAGCAATTTTTACATCTGAAATGTTTTCACCCAATTTGGGAACAAAGTTGATTTCAATATTTGTCTTGTCACTTTTTCTGCAAACAATAGAGTATGTCTTATTATCAACAACTATATTGATGCTTGAAAGAGCTTCTATATCATTGAACTCACTTGTTATTTCTAAAGTTTTCAGTTTGGAATTAAATATAAAACTACCTGGTGTGTAATAAATGGAATCAATATTGGAAAAATCCTTAATTAGATTATCGAGTGCAATTATGTTTTTCGTTGGCTTTAAAAGTATAGGAGTGGTAATGGTATATAGAGGGTCTGTCTCAGTATCAAATGTGTTTTCTTTTTTATTGTTACACGAATAAAATCCGATTAACAAAATTTGGAAAGCAAAAAATATGTTTATGGCTCTACGCATGTTACACTATAGTCTTTGTTAATAATAATAGTCGCTTTTTCTTTTAACGAAACTACATTTTTGTGTTCCTGTTCAAGTATTTTCCACCTTAGTTCGTCAGTATTCTCTTTTCCACGTGTGGCTTGTGCCAGTTTTGTTTCATGATATGTTAAATCAATAAAAACCTTGATGTCAGACGGCAAATTTATGGCGTATAATCCGTCAACTATCAAAATGTTTATTTTACTAAAATCTGTTGTAAGCATATCAACTTCATCGGGTACAAGATCTACACATGGCATTTGCGAAATTTTATTGTCAAGAAAATCTTTGACATTTCCGATAAGTCTGTTCCAATCAATTTCGTTCATTCCTACCGAGTCCAAACCTCTTTCTACTCTTAATTGGTTTCTTATTTGTGGATGAGTTGTGTAATAATTGTCAGAATGTATAATCTTAGTTGGTGTTTTATGGTTTTTTACCAAGCCTTTTCCGATACAGTGAGCCAATTCAGACTTTCCGCTTCCAGATTCTCCTGAAATACACACTAAAATTTTCGGACGTTTTAGCATTATTATTTTCTCAATTATTACTTCTGCTGCCTTGCGGTGTTTGTCATTTATTAGTAAAATATCTCCTAACATTATTTTAGTGTGTTAATTATAGAGCGAATATACGAATAAAAAATAATGTTAACCAGTTGGCGGACAGTTTTTTTATTTACGTAAAGGGGTTTTTCGTATTCACACATAATTATTTTGATGCTGTGCCGTTTGTGGTAATGCTGTGCTGTTTATAAATCAATATTCCACCACTCGTCTTTTTCTATGATACATGGCGAATTGAAAATTCTAAGTCCTACATCATTACTAGTTTTTAGATTAAAAGAATCTTGATTTATTATCATTTCATACAAGATATTTCTAAATTTAAAACTAAATGAGCATCGATGCCAATAATTAGGCATTTGAGGTGCAATACTTAAAACTGTATTTCTAAAATCAATGCCCGAATAGGAATTTAATACATGCATTACACTTGCAGCCATCACTCCTGCATGAATGCCTTCTGCAGTTGTTCCTCCTTGTACGTCTTTGTAGTCATTTTGCACGGCCTCGTTAAAAAACTTTTGTGAAAGATCCTCAATTCCCCATTTATTTGCTAAATACGCATGAACAATTTTGCTTAGGCTACTACCATGACTGGTACGACTAATATAGTAATAGAAGTTTTTAGTTTCATAATCTTTGGGCAGTTGATAACCTAAACCGGCTATTGTTTCATTTAGTTCTTTATCGGTTAGGTTATAAAATATCATTAGGGTATCTGCTTGTTTCGACAATTTATAATCATCGGGCGATTTTCCTTCTGCTTTGAGTATTCTATCTAATCGCGATATGTTGCCGTATTTCTTTTTATATCCAACCCAGTCTAATTCTTTTAAATCAAAATATCCATCAAATTGTTCAATAATACCTTCATCGTTAATATGTAAGGTGAGATTTTCGCTAATTTCTTTCCATTTTGTCAGTTCATGTTCATCGGGTAGGTTTTTATTATCTTTTATAATGTAATATTGCTTATAATAAATATTCATTGTAGAGCGAAGTAGCCATGCAAGCATTATATTTGTATAAGCGTTGTTTTTTATGCCTTCGTTTTTGCCAGACTTTGTGTTTTTTTCATGAAACTCATCTGGTCCCATCATGTTTTCGGTATGGTAACGAAAATCCGATGCCGAGTAATTACATGCCGAAACAAAAAATCTGCATATTTCAGATAATATTTCAAAACCATATAATTTAATAAAATCCTTATCATCAGTAGCTTGGTAATATCTTATAATATTATATCCGATTGCTAATGACACATGTCTTTGTGTTCTGCTGTAGTCGGCTCCCCACTTACCAGATTCTGGATTGAGATGTATTTTTTGAGTTTCTTCGGTTCCCTTGCTACCACTTTGCCAAGGAAACATAGCTCCTTTATAATTATGTTCTTGAGCATATTTTTTAGCCTCGTCAAGACGATTGTATCTGTACAAAAGCATTGTTTTTGTAAGCTCTGGGAAGTTTAAATTGTAAAATGGAGCGATAAATAATTCATCCCAAAAAATATGTCCTCTGTATGCTTCTCCATGCAATCCGCGAGCACCAATGCTTGTGTCTGTACCAACATTATGCGGTGAAAAAGATACGAAAAGATGATAGATGTTAAGTCTTATAGACTTTTGTGTTAGTCTGTCTCCTGAAATATTAATGTCTGCTTTTTGCCAAATTTTATCCCAAGCGGTAATAGATGCTTTTACAATTTGATTAAAATCTACAAGCGATTTGGCTTGCTTTACTGCATCTGTTTTGTCTTTGTCTAAGCTATTTGTATAGATAATGTTTTTATATACAATAAACTCTTGCTTTTCCTTTAAATCTGTAGAGAAAATTGCATATATCCCTGACTGATCTTCTTCAACATTATAATCAGACGTGGTGTTAGCATATATGTTTGCAGCTATGTTTATTTCGATATTTGATTCGGAGGTGTTAGATTTTAACCATAGAATATTATCCGTTTTTCCTGTTTTCGTATTTGTCAGATGGTTTTGATTTAAACTTCTATATCTGGGAACTCCATCATTAATAATATTTCCGTCAATGCCTGATTTTATATAAATTTTTCCAGAATAATTTAGGGGCGTAATGCTATATTCGATAGCGGCAGTGTTTTTATTATCCATGCTAATGAGTCTTACCGATTCTAATACGCTAATTCGTCCCTTGTCATCTTCAATTTTTGCCCAACTAGATAAAAGTCCTCTTTTCATGTCGAGTTTACGCTCTATTTCAAGGAGCTTACGATTGCTTGCATTACTCCATTCGCCGTCATCGATCTTAAAATTGGTAAAAAGCCAATTAGGACAATTGACTAAATCTTCATTAAATATTTTTTTATCGTTTATTTCAGATTCAAGTTTATTATAAACTCCTGCCATGTATGTGCCTGGATAGTGATTTTTAGAAGTTTTTTCTTCACAAAAACATCCTCGGCTGGCAAAAAAACCGTTCCCAATAGTTAAAATAGTTTCGCGGCTAAGTTCATTTTGCAGATTAAAATCAACATATTTTAAACACCATGAGTCCTCTGTAATCCCTGCCGCAAACCATGTTTGTATGTCTTTTATGTTTATTTCACTAAGGTCGTTAACTACAATGTCGGCACCATGAATTCTTAATTCATTTTGATTGTCGTGTCGAGCAACTCCAACAACTAGCCCAAAATTGCCCGCTTTACCAGCAGCTACTCCGCTTGTTGCATCTTCGATTACAACAGCACGATCTGGTGAGACCTCAAGATCTTGACATGCCGTGATAAAAATATCTGGCTCGGGTTTGCCTTTAAGTTTACGATTAACAGAAGTAACTCCATCTATACAGACTTTAAAATAATGCTCAAGTCCTGCTTTTTTAAGAATATGTCTGCAATTTTTACTTGATGAGGCAACAGCGATTTTAATATCATGCTCAATAAGGGTATTTATGAAATTTACTGTAGTCTCAAAAACAAAAGCTCCTTTTTCGTCAAGTAATTTATTAAAAAGCTCATTCTTGCGATTCCCAATTCCACAAACAGTTAATTGTTCAGGTTTATCTTCTGGACAACCATAGGGAAAAATTATATTACGTGAATTTAAAAACGATTCTACACCCTCGTAACGTGGTTTGCCATCAACGTACAGCAGGTAATCATTCTTTATGTCAAATGCAATATATTTCTTGTCATAGAGATTGCTATGGTGCTTAAGTACACCGTCAAATGTTTGTTTCCATGCCATCGAATGTATAGACGCAGTATCTGTTATTACGCCATCTAAATCAAATATGACGGCTTCAAAATCGTGAATCATTATGTTGAGATTAAATAATTACAGCGTAAATATATGTAATTATTACAAACAACAAATATATTAAGTGTTTTTTTTGTTTTTTTATGACTTATAATTTGTCTCTAATTTAATTACACATTGATTGCAATCTTTAATATTTACCAAAGTATGTTTAGATTTGGTCAAAAAATTACAGAATTTGTAAATTTTGTTGAAACAAAAGACGGTTGGATAAACTCAAAAAACATAAAACAATAATACCAATTTGGTATAACTATCAAAGCATAATTTTCTAACCTAATCCAATACAAACCCATAGAAATTTAAAAAACACAAATCACAGATGGGGGTGTTGTCAACTAGAAACCGAGGACGAGGGACGAGCTCACTTCGACCGACGACTTCGATAAAAACTTACTTCGACAAGCTTATCGCAGTGCATCGCAACGAAGTTAATACTCGCTGGGTGCTGCGCACCGCTCATATTACTGTTTATTAGCTGCTGCCTATTTTGTCTTCAAGCTGCAAGTTGTCAATTTTTGTTTTGTCAACTGTCAATTTAACGAACAGAAAAAAAAGTAAAGCAAGAATAATTGCTCCCAAATATCCTTCATTTCCTAAAACCCAATGTTTTTCAAGCTTACTATCGAGTGTTAAATAATTGTTCCCGAAATGCAATCCAATTGGTAACCAAATTGTTTTGAAGTAGAAATATACAATAGTTAAAAAAGCTCCTGCAAAAAATAAAGTTGGACCTGTCCTTAATAAGTTAATTT
>CAYNKH010000076.1:0-13529 GCA_964397745.1 uncultured Bacteroidales bacterium
ATTTCTAAAAAATTAGTTATTATTCGATAAGGGACGTTTTTTAAATTATTATTATCCCTGCGGTAGCATTGTGATAATAAATAGCAAAACGGAGCTATCGGACATCTTGCACGAACACTAATCACTCCACTACAACAAACCTCTTACTAATTTTATTCCCCTTATCATCCATCAAATTCAAATTATAGTCTCCAGCAGGAATTTTTATTGCCATTTCGTGAAAATCTTGTGTATAGCCCATATATGTTGTATTTATATACCAATATATTTTGGCGTTTTCATCACGGTGAGCGACTTTGAAAATTGCTGGTAGCGTATCTCCAGTTAATTCGACAGGTATTAGTACTCTTGACAACTGACTTGGATATATCAGCTCCATAATATTTTCATTTTCGTTACTGTAATCATCGCAGCCTTCTAAAAATGCTGGTAGTGGCTTGTACCACGGATTACGGATTTTGTAGTAAGCTTCCATAATCGGAGGTAAAATAAACCAATTATGTTTAGTCATTTGATTAACAGGATAGCAATTTGAATTTACCCGATAATTGCCGCTTTGGTCTAAATGTAGTAGCTTGTGATACGGACACATTTGAGAATTAATCCCTCTTTTAGGAATCCAAGCAGTGTCGATTTCTGGACAATTTGGACCTGCAATATGTCCACTTTGGCGACAAATTTGTGCTTGCGTCATTTCATCATAAGGCATATAAAACCAATGTTCATAATCTGGCAAAATATTCAAAATTTCAAATAAAACTGGAGCAGCAACCGACAGTCCAGTAATTCCTGCTCGTCCTTCACCTGTTGCATTTCCAACCCAAACTCCAATAACGTAATCAGGAGTTACTGCAACCGACCAAGCATCTTTAAAACCAAAACTTGTACCAGTTTTCCATGCAACTTTTTGCTTAGATGAGAACTTGCGCCACATTCTTTCTTGTCCAGGTCTGTTTACCGAAGTCATTGCCTCGAATGTAAACCAAATTGATGCAGCTGATAAAAAACTCGTTTCTTTAAATTTCTCCTCTTTATGTTGATTGTCTGTTAATAAGTAAGTTGCTTTATGATAATCACTTATGTTATATCTTGAGCTGTTGTTTGCAAAATTATTTAAACTTCGAGCCATTGATGCGTAAGCCGAGCAAATATCCCATAAACTGGATTCTGCTCCACCAAGTATTAAAGACAAACCATAATGCTCCGAGCTTTTATTAATTGAATTAAACAATAAACTTTTTAAAATATATTGAAATCGCATAATGCCATATTCTTTTAGCAAATAGATAAAAGGGATATTTAATGATCTGGCAAGTGCTTCATTTGCTGGTGCGGCTCCGTCAAATTCCTTATTAAAGTTCTCGGGGGAGAAACTCCCCATTTTTGTTGGGATATCTTTTAACAGAGTTTTAGGTAATAATTCTCCAGAACTTAGCATTGCTGAATATAAAAATGGCTTTAAAATACTTCCAGTACTTCGTTGAGCCATTATCATATCCACAGCTTTTTCAGGAATATCTGAACTAATATCAGCGTTTCCAATATATGTCTTAACATTTCCAGTCTCAACGTTGATAATTAGACATGCAATATTATTTATCTCGTTATTAGAATAAATTTTAGTGTAACGATTAATAATTTCGTTTGCTCTTTTTTGTAATTCAATATTAATTGTTGTTTTTACAAAACTATTATTGCCTTTATGCTTTTTTGCTGACATCTCGGTAAGGTGATAGGCATGCATTGGATATGCTTGTGGGTGCGAAGGTATTGGCTCTTCTATTGCAAGTTCCAACTCAGTGTTACTTAAATATCCTAACTCAAACAGCTTGTTTAATAATTTGTCTCTTTTAATTTTGAGCAAATCTCTATTTTTAGCTGTGTGAATCATCGATGGTGAATTTGGCAGAACCGCCAGCATTGCATTTTCTGCCCATGACAATTGATTAGGATTTCGTCCAAAATATCGCCATGCAGCAGCTTCGATGCCTACAATATTACCGCCAAAAGGGGCATGAGAAGCATAGAGTCTTAAAATTTCATTTTTTGTGTATTTGAGTTCTAAACGTGTTGATAGGATTACTTCTATAATTTTTTCTTTAAAAGTTCGTGATTTATTTTTTCGAGAAAGACGAATTGTCTGCATTGTGATAGTTGAGCCGCCGCTTACAATTTTTCTTCTTCTGATGTTTTGCTGTGTGGCTCGTAATATTGATAATGGGTCCACCCCGAAATGTGAATAAAATCGTTTGTCTTCAAAACATAAAATACATTTTTGAAATTTGTCGCTAACTTCTGGGGTCTCGGGAAATCTCCACTGACCGTCATCAGCAATTTTTACTCCAATTAGGACTTCGTTTTGGTCAACTACAACTGTTGAATAAGGAGCATCAAAAAGAGGAGTGGGTAAACTGTAAAAATATGACAGAATTATTATTAGCCAAATTGAAATTAATATCAATAATATTATTTTCGGCTTGATATTATTAATTCTGAATTTCGTTTTCATACATATACTGGGCATCCAAAAAAAGCATATCATCAAAACTTAGACCTCTTTCTATTGCTTTGGCTTCGATGTGTTTTTTCCATTCCGGGTCGTTAAGTATTTGGTCCATATATTTTCTTATACCGTCGGGTATTGCTCCACGATCATAAGTGGCGATTAACTTATCAAAAAATCCCAAACCAAAATTATTTAGTCCGCCATCGGTTTGCATAACAATAATATACTCAAATTCTGAGATAAATTTTATATAATCCATTGTATTTATATCGCATTTTGCAATATTGCTACCGTCATTATAATATTGCTTGTTGTAATATAAAAAATCGAGACTATTAAAAATATTGGCAGGTATCCCACTATAATACATGTTCCAATAAAAACTGTCGCCTATAACCAATACTTTAGGACGATATTTGTTTTCTTGTTGATATGAAAAATTCGGATAAGCCAGTTCGTAAGTCTCTATTGGATAGAGTAGGTTCATCATATTCCCAAGATCGTATTCAGGATCGCGTTGCTCGGGACTGACTTCAATATCGGTTAAAACTAATTCGGGAATATCTTTGGCGATATCCTTCTCAATTTTATTGATTAAACTATCAGCACACAAATACATGCCGTAGTAGGACCAGTGAATTCCTGCTTTTGGGAAAAGAGGATAAGGAGAGGTATCTTTCATCTCTAAAAACCATGAGTTAAAGTCAATGTAATTGATGTTTTGTGCCTCACAAACTTTAATCAGTTCCGAATAATTAGTTTTTGGGTTATTACCTTTTATAAAATATTTGTCTGGAACTTTCTCTTTAAAGTACGTGGCTTTGCCTGGAGTGAAAACAAACAAGAAATCTATTGACATATCGGCGAGTATTTGCATTACTTGTTGTGTTTTTGTCTCAAATTTGATGATATTCTCGTCGCCAATATAGTCTTTGCCTGTTGTTGCGTCAATATAATTGTTCTCAAAAAGAAAATTATCCTTCCCAATAATTATTTTATCCGATTCGGTTTTATTAAAAAAACTAAAGCTTATTTGGTTATTTAGGCGAATTAATGTGTTGTGTAAGCCTATGTTTTCGTTTATATAAAGTTCTTTTTGAGTTTGAAAAGAACCATTAAACCATGTACTATCGGTTAATATTGGCTTTTCTGTTGCAATGCTAACGCCTCCTAAGGGAGTTTCATCAAACAAATTTAATGATTTGACGATAATAGGAAAAAATAATGCCAGTACAAAAACTGCAAACAAAATATTTTTCAAGTATTTCCCTTTTATTTTCATTAATGCAAATTTAGAATAATTTCTGATTTATTGTAAAACTTAATCCGAATAATATTTATTGTGGAGTAATATGATTTACTCTCCAGATTAAACTATTGATATCAATATCTTCGGAACTCCTGATTTTTCGTAGTTGTTAGTGTCTATCATTTTATAAATAAAAATACTGCAACTTTAATATTACGAACATAATTCGGGTAATCATTATTTTATTGTTAAATAAAAGATTATTAAAGATCTTTTCATAAGTTAATTTGTAAATCAAGATATTTCGATTTATATATACATCTATAATCAATTTTACATACACGTTTGCATTATAGTTTTTTTTCTATAAATAAAGTTTTTTCCCTAAACTTTGTTTTGGAATTGAATTTTTCGTAATTTTACGTTTAATTGTTCTCTTATGAAAAGGAAATATTTGATATCTGTGCTTTATTGTTTGCTTGTGGGTTTTTCCATACATGCTCAAGACTTGCATTTTAGTCAATTCTTTTCAACACCATTATATACTAATCCTGCAAATACTGGTAACTTTGAAGGCGATTTGCGATTTGTTTTAAATAATAAAAATCAATGGATGACATTTACAAACGCCTATCGTACTATTGCTGGTACGGCAGATATTGCCTTCGATGATTTGTTTATAGAAAAGGCTAAAGCGGGTTTGGGAATGATAATAAACAATGATGTAGCTGGAGACGGGAAGTTGGGAACAAATCAGTTCTATTTATCAACTGCATACTCCTTGCCTGTTATGAAAAAACATAATGTGAGAATAGGACTTGGATTTTATGGTGGATATGTCTTACATGGTATTGAATTTAGTAATTTGAATTTTGGAAATCAATACTCGGGCGAGCAATTTAACCAATCTCTGCCAACAGGAGAAACTTGGTATGATAGCAGGTTAAATTATTTCGATTGCGGAGCAGGATTAAATTTACAGTATTCTAAAGACGCAATTACAAATGCTTATCTCGGATTTGCAGCCTCTCATATAAATACACCTAAAAAAAGTTTTGTTGAAAACTCTGATAAGGTTTTGCCTGTAAAGTGGGTAGTAAATGCGGGTGCTGAGTATAGAGTTCAGGATTATTTTTTTGTAGAACCTGTGTTCCTTGCAATGTTTCAGCAAAAGTATCGCGAATACAATCTTGGAGCATTAGTACGCTTAGATTATAATCCAGTTAATTTGCAATCTATCTATTTTGGTGTAGTAGCTAGAATGCGCGATGCTGGAATAGTTTGCTTTGGACTAAAATACCGTGATGTGAACGTTATGATTAATTATGATATTAATCTTTCGAATTTGTCAACTATCAGCAAAGGAAAGGGAGGAGTGGAGCTGTCGTTGATTTATATTTTTATTAAACCACGACCTTTCGCTGTTCCATATTATCGTAAATGTCCCGATTTTATTTGATAAGTGAAAAAAACTATTTTATATATATTGTTGTCTATTGCTAGCCTGATGCTTGTTGCACAGGAAAAAGAGATAGCGAATTTTATTGCCTCTGGCGATAAGGCGTTTGAAAGCAAGAACTACTACGGAGCAGCAAAAATGTACGAAGCAGCTCTTAAGTTTAATGAAAGGATGTATGATGTCGTTTGGAAAGCTGGTCAAGCATATCGATTCGACAATGACTATGTTAGAGCTGCTAAACATTACAGATATCTAAACGATATTATTCCAGAGAAGTATCCCGAAGCTGTGTTTTATTATGCAGAGATGCTTAAAGCTGATGAGGAGTTTATTAAAGCACAGTATTTTTTTCAAAAATATCTCGAAATAAATGATATGGATAGCCTTAATCTTAATGTAATAAAAGCTAAAGCCGAACTATTGCATTGTGAGTATGCCTGGAAAATGTATTATAATCCAAATGGAATAAAACTTATACAATGCGATTCTTCTATCAATTCGGTTTATAGCGATTTCTCTTCTGGATTTATCAACGATTCTACTATTGTTTTTGCATCTATTAAGCCTTTAGAAGATACTATTAATGATTATAAATCGAGACTTTATAAAAAGCATTTTTTTGACCCCGAAAGTAAAGCACAATTGTTCGCACCATTTGATAGCCTCGACCAATATGATATTGCAAATCCACATTTTGCAGAAAATGGTAAAATAATGTACTTTACATTATCCGATTACTTTGATGGAGGTTATACGTATATTTATTCTTCTAAACTTATAGAAGGAGAGTGGGCGACTCCAATAATGCTGCCACCAAAAATCAATTATCCAAATTCTAACTCAACCCACCCCTTTGTTGCGGAACGTGAAAATAAACCTGATGTGCTTATCTGGTCGTCTGACCGTCCAGGAGGAGAGGGGGGGTATGACCTGTATTATTGCGAGTTGTTACCAGATAAATCATGGGGTTATGTGCGTAATCTTGGCAGACCAATATTTGATGATACCCGATTTTTAGACTTTTTTGATACAACAAGTGTGGTTAATACTGCTGGAAATGAGATAACACCATTTTATAATACAGAGGATTCATTGCTGTATTTTAGCTCAAATTGGCATCAAAATATAGGCGGTTATGATATATTTTCTATCAAAGGTAATTTTAGAGTATGGGATAGTTTGCAAAATCTTAGATTCCCTACCAATTCTGCTCAAAATGACTTCTATTATAAAATATACCCCAATTCTTATGTTGCGATTCTTGCTAGTAACCGAAAATCTTCTTTTGCTGTCGAACAACAAAGCTGTTGCAACGACTTGTTCTATCACGAGCTTGATAAAGAAATAACAGAGGAGATAATAGACGAACAAAAAATCGAAATATTGACAACTCGCACAAAATTATTGGTGCCTATTGCGTTGTATTTCCATAATGATGAACCTGTCCCTAATTCGTGGGATACTATTACTGAACTTAATTACACTACTACATATTACGACTATATTGCAATGAAAGATCAATATCGGAGCAGATATTCAACAGGATTGTCAAAAAAAGAGAAACCTATTGCAATGGATAGTGTCGATTACTATTTTTCATATTATGTTGAAGAGAACTACAATAAATTGCTGGAGTTTACTAATCTAATGCGTGAGTTACTTGAAAGTGGACAAAAAATTGTAGTAACTATTAAAGGATATACCAGTCCTTTAAATACTGTGGAATATAATAATAATCTGGCAAAACGCCGAATATCAAGTTTGGTAAATTATTTTGATGAATGGGAAAACGGCTGTTTTAGAGAGTATGTGTTATCGGGTATGATTGAGTATGAGTTTGTTGCATTTGGTAAAACACTCTCGGACGGAAAAGTAAGCGACGACCCAAATGACCCTCGAAATTCAATATATAGCCCAGCGGCATCTCGAGAAAGAAGAATTGAAATAATTGCAGTTTCGGTCGAGAAACTTGAACAAAAAACTAATTAGTTTGTATTTTATCGTATGGAAATTTTTGATATCAACTGGAAGGGGATAGTGCAGGAAACTCTTATGATTACAAGTTTTGTAATTATTATGATGTTGCTTATAGAGTTTATTAATGTTTTAACGAGAGGTAAATTATCGCAAAAACTTAGTAAAAATATCTACGTGCAGGTTGTTATTGGAACCTTTTTAGGTCTTATACCAGGTTGTATGGGGACATTTACCGCTGTTTCATTATATACGCACCGAATGCTGTCGTTTGGTGCTTTGGTAGCAACTATGATTGCAACTTCTGGTGATGAAGCGTATTTTTTACTAGCCTGGATACCCAAAGAAGCTCTTATGATTTTTGCTGCATCTAGTGTCCTTGCTATTATTACTGGAATAATTGTAGATAAAGTTTTTAAAAATAAAAGCTTCGTCGAAAAACATGATTTCTCATTCGATATTCATGAAAAAAATTGTAACGATAAGGAAACAAGATTGTTCGCTTTAAAAAACATTAGTTTCTTGCCAGCGAGAATGGTTCTTGTTACAATTGTTACAGGTGTACTCGTATTAACTTTTACAGGTTGGATAGGACATTCGCATTCAGATAAGTTAATGTTTAGTTTACCCGAAAAAGAAACTGGTCAAATGGTGCAAATCTCTGATCTTAGTGCATCATCTCAAACCGAAGAGGCACATATACATGCTGAGGATTGCGAACATACAGAGCATAGTTATCACGATGATGATGACGAACATAAGCACGAGCATTCTATAGATTGGATAAAAATTACAATTATAATTAGTTCGCTGTTTGCTTTGATTGTTATTCTGTTTACCTCAGAACATTTTATTAGGCAACATCTAATTAATCATGTAATAAAAAAACACTTACTTAAAATATTTTTGTGGATTGCCGGAACCCTGATAGCTATTAATTTGATATTACATAATTTTGATGTAGGAACTTGGATTTATGACAATATGTTTTTTATCCTGATTATTGCTTTATTGTTGGGCATAATACCACAGTCGGGTCCACATTTAGTCTTTGTTGTTATGTTTATTCAAGGACTAATTCCCTTTAGTATATTGCTCGCAAGCAGCATTGTTCAAGACGGACATGGAGCACTTCCTCTTTTGGCAGAATCTAAAAAAAGTTTTGCAGTGATGAAGTTTATTAATATCTTAGTAGGATTATTAGTAGGATCATTAGGGCTATTATTAAAATTTTAAAACAACTAATTATGAAAACCGGAGAATTCACTTTTACAATGATTAAACCTACTGCTGTTAGACTTGGAAAATTGGTGGCAATATTAAACGAAATAAATCATGCAGGCTTTACGGTTATTGCTATGAAAATGACAAGGCTATCCAAAACACAGGCTGAAAAATTTTATGCAATACATAAAGATAGACCTTTTTTCGAAGAGCTAGTATCCTTTATGTCATCGGGACACGTACTCGCAGCAGTACTACAAAAAGATAATGCTGTGCTAGACTTTAGAAAACTTATTGGAAATACTAATCCACAATCTGCAGAAGAAGGCACAATTCGTAAAAAATTCGCAATCTCTGTTCAAGAAAATGCTATTCATGGATCTGATTCTGACGAAAACGCATTGATGGAAACTAACTTTTTCTTTAGCCAGTTCGAAATTTTTCCAAATAATGAAAGTTTTTTGTAGTTTATAATTAGGTACGGCTATACCACAATAAGCCTTGATATAACTTGTTGTTGGGAATTGTTCTTATTTAGAATTAGCTGAACTTACGTTTTTCTTAATAAATATTTAACATTAAAAATTTGGTTTGTAGTTTAATAATTCTTATATTTGCATTAGAATACTTAAATACAATTTAGTTAAACATAAAAATATAATAATATGAGCGCACAAGATTTTAACACCAGATTGATGACCTACGAAAATAGTTTGAGTTACTTTGCATTAAGTCTAACAAGAGATCCCGATACAGCGAAAGATCTTGTTCAAGATACCTATTTAAAAGCTATTCAATATCGCGACAAATACACATTAGATAACAATATTAAGGCATGGTTGTTCACAATTTTGCGAAATACTTATCTAAATCAAGTAACAAGATTGTCTTATAAGAATACAATTAAAGACGATTCAGACGATTCGTACATTATTAAAAACACACTTCCCGAAAACGAAAATGCAGAATCAATTATAAATACTAGCGATATTACTACTGAGATTAACTCATTGAGTACAGAATATCGAATTCCGTTTCAAATGTTTTTGGATGGTTATAAGTACAAGGAAATAGCCGCAGAGATAGATCTTCCTATTGGGACTGTTAAAAGTAGGATTTTCTTTGCTCGTAAAATTTTGATGGAAAGACTTCAGGAATTTGTGTAAAAAATTTCGGAAAAATAGTTAATTTTCGTACAACTTAATTGTTTAAAAATGCCACTTTATTTCAGAGTGGCATTTGTTTTGCAAATATGTGTTTGCAAATGTTTTTAAATTTGTGTTATTTTACAATTTGAAACTAACAGTATGTACAGATTAATAACTATAGTCATCACAATTACAATTGGAATTTCATTATCGGCTCAAAAGAGGATGAGGTTGGGTGTTGAGGCGATGCACGGCGAACAATTTGCTGCTGCTATTGAGTATTTTGATGCACAAATTAGAAAAACGCCTAAAAAAAAGCATATTGTTGCAGAAGCTGCTTTTAATGCAGGATATTGTTGCAAAAAGTTGTCATTGCCTGTTAGAGCTTCAGATTATTTTAAAAAAGCAATATTAAACAATTACGAAAATCCTATTGTGTACTTATATTATGGGGAGGCACTTCAAATGCTCCAAAAGTACGATACTGCATTAGTATATTACGAGAAATTTAAAATGCTTGAACCAAAGCACAAACTTGCTAATAAAGGAATAGAAAGTATAAAATATACTTTTGAAATGTTAAACGCCCCAACCAGATATGAAGTAAAGATTAGAGGCATTTTAAATTCAGGAGAATATGATTATTGCCCTTTCTTTGAGGCACGAAATAATAAAAAAATATACTTTACTTCTACGCGGTACGCACCAACTCATATTTCAATAAGTCCAGAGTCGGGCGATTTTTGTTCTAATTTGTTCTTTTCCGAAATGGATAAGGATGGAAGATGGTCTGATCCTATAATCGTGCCTGGACTAGTTAATACTAATGACGAAGAAGGTGCTGCTTGCCTTAATCATAAATCGAGCAACTTATATTTTACAAGATGTAAATATGATAAAAACAAGGATAAAGGATGTCGAATATTTGTGGCTAAAAGAGTGGGTAGTTATTGGGGACAGATTAAAGAAGTCGAAATTCGGGGAATTCCCGATGATATCTCAATAGGACATCCTGCAATAAGTGATGATGAGCTAAGTTTGTATTTTGTCGCTGATAGCTTGCTTGGTGGATTAGGTGGAAAAGATATTTATAAAGTAACAAGACTCAAGAAGAATCTTCCATTTGAGCCACCTCAAAATCTTGGAGATAAAGTGAATACAGAAGCTGATGAGGTACATCCTTATATACGCAGTAATGGTGTTCTATATTTCTCGTCCGATGGGCATCCTGGAATGGGCGGATTTGATATTTTTAGTGCAAAACATATTGATGGAGCAAATTATAAAATTCAAAACCTTGGTAGTCCAATAAATAGTTCACATGATGATTTTGGCATAGCTTTTATGGGTATGAAAGAAGAAGGTTTCTTGACGTCTCGGAGAATTGGAGGAATGGGGAAAACAGATCTATATCACTTTGTATTGCCCGAAATAAATTTTAAAGTATCAGGAACTGTTTGGAATAAATATACAAACGAGCCTGTACCCGATGTTGATATTCAGGTAATGAATGATGAGTTTATACTAATGGATAGCCAGTCAACTGATGAGTTTGGACGTTATGAGATAGATTTGAAACCAGAAAACAACTATGTTATTTATTATAAAACACCTGGCTATCTAGTTGAAAAAGCCATTGTAGAAACAAAAAATCTAACAGATTCAAAACATTTTGCTAGAGATGTATTTTTAAAAAAATAAATATTATATTTGACAAAGTTTATAAAACAAAAAATTACATATTATGAAACGTATTTTCTTTTTAACACTTGTATTGATTTATCCTATTTTTATGTTAGGACAGAAGGCATTAATCGAAAAAGGAGATGGCTATTATAACACATATATGTTTGATCTTGCTAAAGATTACTACGAAAAATCCTTAGGAAGCATCACTACACAAGCAGATAAAGCCGAAGTAAACTATAAATTAGGCTATTGTTATAAAATGCTTGGCAATAGTGATAAAGCCGAAATGTATTTTGGTGTAGCTGTTAAAAATTATGTCAAGGGTGTTATAAAACCTGATGTCTTGCTTTTTTATGCTGATGCACTCAAAATGAATGGTAAATATGAAGAGGCAATTGATATTTATAAACAATATCTTCAGGTTTCTCCACAAGACCACCGTGCATCAAGTGGACTAGAGGCTTGTAAACTTGTGCCTAAATGGATAAATAGGCCTACTCGGTATAAAGTTGTTAATGTGTCTAAGTTTAATACCATGCATCTCGATTTTTCTCCCGTTTGGGCTTCAAAAGATTACAGAAGTTTGTATTTTACAAGCTCTCGTGAAGGCTCAATGGGAAGCCGTGATAACTATAAATCAGGACAAAAATTTACTGATATCTTTGAAGTATCCCAAGATCGTAAAGGGAACTGGAGTGAACCAGTACCGCTTGCAGGAGGTGTTAATACCGAAGACGACGAAGGGGCTTCAACTGTCTCGATGAGAGGGAGTGAAATGTTTTTTACAAGATGTAAAGCAGGGAAAAAAATTGATGAGCCTTGTAAAATATTTTATACAAATAAAAAAGGTAATGCCTGGGGAGAACCGGTGCAGGTAAGTATCGCAGGGTTTGAAAATTATGAAGTCGGATACCCCGCACTGTCTAAAGATGATAGAACTCTTTATTTCTCGGCTGAAGCTCCTGCTGGGTATGGGGGAATGGACTTATATAAGGCTGAAAGAATTGGAAAATCCGGGTATGAATTTGGACGACCAATAAATCTTGGCGACGTGGTTAACACTCTCGGAGATGAGGTGTTCCCAACTGTTAGGTCTAATGGAACGCTTTATTTCTCTTCTGATGGACACAAGGGAATGGGGGGACTTGATATTTACAAAGTTATAACGGATGATAATGGAACAATTACAGGAGTTGAGAACATGAAATATCCAATAAACTCCTCGTTTGATGACTTCGGAATTATTTTTCACGGTGATCAAGAAACAGGATATTTTAGCTCTAATCGTAAAGGTGGCAAAGGTAGTGACGATATATATTCGTTTAGCTTACCGCCATTGGTAATAAACTTAAACGGACTTGTGAGAGATACTACTGATCTTGATAATATAAAATTGATTAAAGATGCGAAAATTACAATTTTAAACGATGCAGGTGTTGCTGGGGAATTGATTTCGTCAGCTACTGGTGGCTTTACTTATGAACTCGAACAAGATCAGAACTATAAAGTTAAAGCAGAAGTAACTAAAGATTATTTTTCTAATTCTATCACTTTTTCTACTTTTAAAATTGAGTATGATACAGTTATAAATATTGTTATAAATCTCGCTAAAATTCCTAAAATTATTACTCTACCTAATATCGAGTATGAATATGATAAAGCAGAGCTTCGTCCAGAATCGACTGTTGCACTTGATGGTTTAGTTAAAACCATGGAAGATAATCCAAACTTGACTATTGAACTGCGTGCTCATACCGACTTTAGAGGACGAGATGAATATAATATGGAATTGTCGCTTGCTCGTGCAAAATCATGTGTCGATTATCTTATTGAAAAAGGTGTAGAAGCCGACCGATTGACTGCAAAAGGTCTCGGAGAATCTGAACCTAAAGTTATTGATAAAGAACTTAATAAAGCATTTCCGTATTTTTCTATCGGTACTGTTTTAGATGAAGCGTATATTACGAACATAAAAGACACTAAAAAGAAAGAAGAAGCTCATCAGATAAATCGTAGAACTGAATTTAGCGTACTCACCACTGATTACGGAAGTGATGAAGTGAAGGACACGAAGAAAGAGGAAGAGAAAAAACAAAAAGGGCAGGGTAGTGCTATTATTGAAGATACTAAAAACGGAGAGTTTTAAATGTGTATTTAAACTAACAAAGCAGCAGTCTAATCGGATGCTGCTTTGTTTATAGCTTAAGGTGGAATTCTAATTTTCTTGCGATATTTTCTAAGTTTGTCTGTTCTTATACGATGGGAAAATATCTTTTTAAG
>CAYNKH010000077.1:0-13421 GCA_964397745.1 uncultured Bacteroidales bacterium
AAAGACTAAATCAATCAAAAAAACATGGATAAAAAAAACCTTGCGGATTTAAGGATTATAAAAAACAAAAAAAGCTGCAGCCTAACATACTTTACGCTTTAAAAGAATTTCTTTATATGCTTGATCGAAATAAATACCTCTCAAACAAAATTTATAAAACACTCAAAGCAAATACTGAAGAGGGAAAGATATGCGTTGTGGATATATCAGCAGATTGTTTTATTAAGGACAAACATGAGTTGCAAAATTTTCAATATTTAATTTTTAAGAAGTAATGCTATGAATAAAATAAAAAACATAATTTTTGATTTGGGAAATGTAATATTAGACATCGATACTAGTCGAAGCGAAACCGCATTTGCCAATTACGGGCTTAAAAACTTTGAAGATTTATATACTTTAGCTGCACAATCTGCATTATTTGATAGATTAGAAGTTGGTAATATCACGCCTAAAGAGTTTTACGCTGAATTTCGACAACTAACAGGCACACATCTTTCTGATGATATTATTAAAGACTGTTGGAACGCCTTAATTTTAGATTATGAGCCAAATAGGATTAAACTACTCCAACAAGTAAAACCAGAATACCGCACTTTCATTTTAAGTAACACAAACAAAATACATTACGATTTTTATACTGATTTAATCAAACAAACGCAAAACATTGACGGATTAGAATCTTTAGTTGAGAAAGCTTATTTTTCTCATGAGATAAACCTAAAAAAGCCAAGCAGAGACATCTTTGAACATGTCCTAAAAGACAGTAATATTATTGCTAACGAAACTGTCTTTATCGATGATATTAAATCTAATATTATTACAGCATACGAAATGGGTTTCAGAACAGTTTTATTGGAAGATACGCCTTTGGAAGAATTAGAGATATTTAGAAATATTTAAACAATTGATCTGTTAATTTTCATTAGTGTCCGATAAAAATGCGACAAGATTGATTAATGGGTAAAAAAAAGATGTATCGTCCCTAACGGGACTTTTTATTTTGTTGATTATTTTTTTACTAATGTTTAATGCCTACGGCATTAGTCCCGTTAGGGACGTGATATTGGTAAAAATCATAATCAGTGTTTTAAAAGTCCCGATAGGGACGATACATTACAAATTTTGTATGAGTTTAAAAATAACATTATCAATTAATCTTATAATTGATAAAATTTCAGAAGTTTCTCTAACTTACCTGCCGAGTCATTTAAACCACCTTCACGATTTCTAATAATCCACAAATCTCGATGGTTTTTTATTAGAGGTTTTAGCTCATTATAAAGTTCTGTTTTAACTTCGGCAGGGATGTTTCCAATTGCTTTGTCTTTAGCTTTAAGTCTTGCTATGCCGAGATTCACGGAATGCAATGCTAAATTTGCCGCTTGTTTCAATTCGTCAATAATAATCGTAGAATCATTGCTTTGAGGCTCAGCTAATGCCAAAATATTTAAAGCTGCTTTAATTTCGTTTTTAGCATTTTCTAGTCCTGGGATATTTAGCTCTTTGGTTTGATAAAACCCATCGATTGTCCATTTATACCGATACAATAATAAATGAAAAGCATTTGCGTTTCCGTTTGGGATATTTGTTTTATTATGTGCATATCCAAGTTTTAAAATCGCTTTAGCAGTATTCTCAGTTTTATCTTGAAACACGTAATGATTAAGCGAGAACTCAAGGTTTTTAAGCGATCTACTAGTGCAATTCCACGAATGTGCAGCTCCCAACATAATTGCTGGCATACTTACCGATAATGGCTGCCAATGTCCATAATCTCCCCAGCAAGTATTAAGAAATCCTTTTGCGTTATATTCTTTTCCTTTAATTGCTGCATTTCGCAAGTTTTCAAACCCATTATCATTACGTCCAATTAACGAGTTCCACGATGAAGTTCCAGGACAAACATAAAAATCGTACCCAGCATCTTTAAATTTTTGCAAGTTTTTTCCAGCATTAAAATTTGCATCATATCCCCATACCATAGGAATCATATTTTTAGGTAATTCTGGAATAAGTTCGGGGTGATTTACAATAATATCTCCCCAAAACTGAGCAGTTTTTCCATTTTCATTGACCGCCTTATTAAGTTTTATCAGATAATCGAGATAAACTCGCCCTTTGCCAAATTTTCGACATGTTTCCGACGACCTGCCAAGTCCAAGTTCCATTGTTTCATCGCAGCCGATATTAAAAAACTCACTCGAAAAATTAGGTAATAATTCGCAATATAATTCCTGCATTAACTCAAACGATTTTGGATTTGTTGGATCGAGACTATGTTTTTTGCTTGGTCCCCAAATTGTTTGGCATGTAGTTGGACACTCTGCTAATTCATTATAATCATCATGCTTTAGCCAATTTTCCATGTGTCCAAATGAATTTTGATTAGGAACTAAATCTATATGTTTCTTTTTACAATACTCATCAAGTTTTTGTATTTCTTCTGCTGTCATGGGGTTGCTGTTTTCCCAAACAATTTGATGGTTTTCGTATGCAAAAGTATGCTCCGTATAAAGTTGGAATTCGTTTATCTTCCAATTTGCCAAAAAATCGACTATCTGATACAAAGTTTCCATTGTTGGAACTTTATCTCGGCTAATATCAAGCATAAAACCTCTACGCTCAAAATCAGGAAAATCGTTAATCATCAAACACGGAATTGATTTTTTTTCGGATATTGAATAAGCGAGAATTTGCTTTACTGTTTGCCATGCAGTAAATAAAGCGGCTTCATCATAAGCTAAAATTGAAATCTTGTTATCGTCAATTTTAAGGCGATATCCACCCTTAGTTAGTTTTTCATTATTGAAGCCTGTTCTAATTCTGTTAATTCCATAAACAGGAGAAAAAAGCATAAAATTAACAGGCTTATTATTCTCTTCAAACTTATCAATAAGTTTAAGGAAAGTTTCAGATTTAAGACTGCAAAACTCCATAGTGTCAATTTTAATTTGTTGCGGAAATGGGATAAGATATTTATATAATTCATCTGCAAAGATCTTATTACTACTAACACTGACGCTTAAAATTATCAACAGAACAAGACGTTTTCTCATAATATCAAATATTGAATAAGTAAAGATAAGATTTTTTGCACAAAACTAACTAAGAAGAGTTAAACCGCGAATAGCCTATCTAATAATAGTTATTGTCCCCACTCGTGGATCCTCATCAATATTTAGAATAATATTATACAGATATGCACCAGTAGGTACAGGTTTTCCGTTATAAGTACCATCCCAAAAGCCGTTTAGCCCAAGGTCTTCGTAGAGCAGTTGTCCCCATCTATTAAAAATTTGCACAACTGCACGAGGGTATAGATGTAGATTTTCTATGAAAAACTCATCATTATAACCGTCTCCGTTTGGACTAAAAGCAGCAGGGATTCTCAGACAGTCCTCATCTGTATCTTCAAGGATTATTGGTCCTAAATTAAATTCGCAATTATTTGTATCTAAGACAGTAATATAGTATTCTCCTCGATACAAAGAATCGATAATATTTGAGTTCCACTGTGTACCCATCAAGTAATAAGAGTATGGTTCTGTTCCACCCTGTGCATAGATTGCAATATAGCCATCATAATTTCCGATACAAGATGTTTTTCCGACCTCTACAGTAGCCGTTAAGGAGTTCACTGTATAAATATGGACTACTGTATCTTTGGTACATCCATTGTTGTCGCTTACCATAAGAGTATAAAAACCAGGGTCAAGGTTTCTTATTGTAGCACTATTTATTTCGACTCCGTTTATATACCAGGTAAACCAATAAGGAGGGTTTCCACCACTTGCGAATGCGTTAATCTCTCCATCTTCGGCACCATAACAAGTAACCTGTTTAACATTTGCATCAATTACAATTCCAGTTAGTGGTTCTGATATAATCGAATGTCCACTTTCGGTACAATTGTTAGCATCAGTAACTGTTACCCAAATTGGACCAGCACCTAATCCTGTGGCAATAAAACCATTATCTCCATTTTGCCATTCAACTGTATAAGATGGTGTTCCTCCTTGGATCTCAACATTTGCTATTCCCGTAAGTTCGCCTCGACATTTAATATCTTGTGAACTTACATCTACAATTAGCTTTTCAGGCTCCGACACAATAATTGAATCTATTCCAGAACAGCCCCAGGCATCAGTAATAGTAACAAAATATTCATCAGCTGGCAAATTAGGATTTACAGAATCTATAACAAAATTAGACCAGTTATAACTAAGCGGCATAGCAGCAATATTAGAAAAAGCGATAAGCTCAGCTATTTTATCACCATAACACAAATTGTGATTTGTTTGTGTAATATTTGCGATTATTCCACCTTCGGCAGGAACGAAAATTAACGTATCAATCGAACAAGCATTTGCATCTTCTACTGTTAAACCATAAGTTTGTGAAATCACATTATATAGTATGGACAATGTATCTCCGCTTGACCAATAATAATCATAGGGAGCAGTTCCTCCGTGTGCTGTGATTACAACAGACCCTGTTTGTTGAGTACAAATTACAGGATTTATTATTGCTTCGAGATATAAGGAATCAGGTTGAATAATTAAAATACTATCAGATATTTGACAATTATTAATATCTGTAATTGTAACAGAATAATATCCTGCCGAAAGATTAGAAACAGTAAAACCAGTTGTTGTATCAGTATCATTCCAAACAGCAGTATATGACGGAGTTCCTCCCTCTGGAACAACAGTAATTGTTCCATCGCTATACATATAACAACTAGGATTTAAAATATCTGTAAAACTTAAAGACAAAGTATCTGGCTCTACAATAAATGCAGTATCTGTTGCCTGACACAAATTATGGTCTGTTACAGTTACAATATAATTACCTACCGGCACATTTTCTAACAATGTGGAATCTGTTGACAGTGCATCATCCCATAAAAACTGATATTCAGGAGTTCCTCCACTTGCACTTGCTAAAGCCCAAGCGTCTTGATAGCCATAACAACTTGCACCAGAATAGCTTATTACATTCACAACTAACTCAGTTGGTTGGTCAACAAAAACACTATCAACAGTAATACAAGCAAGGCTATCTGTTACAGATAAATAATACCATCCTGATGAAATATTTGTGATATTATCAATAATAGTAGCACCAGAATCACTCCACAAATAGCTAAAAGGTGCAATTCCATCAGTAACATTTGCCAGAACCGCTCCATTTGAATCTGCAAAACATAATGGTTGAGTAATATCAAATGTAATATTAGAATAATCTATAACACTTGTATTAATATAAGAGGTATCCGAACATCCATAAATATCAGTAAAATGATACATAAGCTCGAACTCACCTGCACCTGCAAGATGTGGGATAAATAGATTATTTAAAGTCCCTTGCCCCACCAAAGTTCCGCCAAGAGGTAAAACTACAGGATAAACTGTGTCTTCATAAATACAATAATAATCATCAATTCCCGAAATACTTGTAACTGGCATATTATGAACTTCAAGATTAAAATATGCAGTATCTGAACAGCCATTTATATCAGAATAAACATAAGTAATTTGATGTAGTCCAACTCCTGCAATTTGTGGGTCAAACAAAGTACCAGCAATCCCACTGCCAGTCAAAACCCCACCAGTTGGAGAGACATTCACAATGTGAGCCTCATCATTTAAGCAGTAATGTTGATTAAGACCAGAAATTGTAACAACAGGTATATCGTGAACAGTTAATGTGTCAAAATCTATTGAAGAACAGCCATTTACAGTAATTTCATAGACTATCAAAAAATTACCTGTACCTGATACGGCAGGATTAAAAGTACCGGCAACAACATCGGTTATTCCTGCACCCGACCAAGTTCCGCCACCATCAACGGCAGTATAAGTAAAACTTGGATCATTTAAGCAAACATCGGAAGGACCACTAATTGTAGCATCAGGATTACTATTGACAGTAATTGTTTGATTATCACTATCAAAGCAAGCCCCGTTTGTAATTTCATAAGTAATTATATGATTATCAACATCAGCTAAAGCAGGGGAAAATAATCCGTCTAAATTAGTGCCAGCTCCCGACCATACTCCGCCAGGATTAGTTGCAGACAAATAAAATGGCGTATCATTATAACAAAATGGACCAGTTGAGCTTATTTCTGCTTCAATAAATTCATTTACAGTAATATCAACTTGCTTGATAACAACGCAAACACCTGCATTTAGTGTATATGTTATTGTATGAGTTCCAACACTAGCAACACTGGGATTAAAGTTTCCCATAATATCAATTCCATTACCACTCCACGTACCTCCTGCAACATTTGCAGTAAACAGTTGATTACCTTGTGTTTCACAAAATGGGCCAGTTGTTAAAATTGATACATCAGGCGCGGCCTCTACGACTATATTCGTGTTATCTGTATCGCTACAAACACCATTTTGGACAAAATAAGTAATAGTGTTATTTCCAATATTTGCGTTTGATGGATTAAACAATCCTGTTGTGGGATTAACAATTCCATTCCCCGACCATGTTCCTCCTGGACTAATTGCTACCAGATTTACAGCAGCATCTGTTTCACAAAATGGTCCAACATCAGTAATTTCGGCATTTACAGAGGTATTAACAATAATATTGGTTGTTCCAACTGATGTACATACACCATTTACAACTGTATAAGTTATTTCATGTGTTCCACCACCAGCAACTGCGGGTCTAAACACGCCTGTAAATGTGTTGATAATGCCATTGCCTGCCCACAAGCCACCTAGGGAAGGTTCAACAAGATCAACATCAGCATCTGTTTCACAAAATGGTCCTACTGGCAACAAATTGGTATTTGGATAAGCATCAACATGTATTGTTTCTGTATCACTAGCAGAGCACGCTCCATTAACTATAATGTAAGTAATAATATGATTTCCAGGAATAACAACAGACGCATCAAATGTTCCATTATTTGAATCAATAATTCCATTACCAGACCAAACGCCACCACCTTGAGCAGCAGTCAAGTTGAATGGAGGTTCATTTGCACACAAGAAGGGAACATGAGTAATAGTAGGATCTGGTTGAGCGTCAACATGTACAGTTTCGGTATCAACCGAATAACAAGCACCATTAGTAATTTCGTAGGTTATCAAATGATCTCCACTGCCAGCAGTTGCAGGGTCGAAAGTACCCAATGCAGGAACAATTATACCATTCCCACTCCATAAACCACCAGGATTAGAGGCAACAAGATTTACAAAAGGATCCGTTTCACAATAATCATCAATTGGACTAATAACAGCGACAAAAAATTCATCGACATGTATAATTATACTATCTAAATCGCTACATAAACCGTTGTTAGTTTGATAGTGAATTAAAAAATCGCCAGGACCAGAAATGCCAGGATGAAAAGTTCCAGTTGTTGGATTTGTAATTCCTGTTCCGCTCCACACACCTCCAGTAGAAGCTGCACTTAAATTTACAGGCGAGTCAGTGTTACAAAACGGACCTGTTGGAGTAATTGTTGCGTCATAGAACTCATCAACAATTATATTTAATATGCTAGAATTAAAACATGCACCATTTGTAATTTCATAAGTTATAATATGATTTCCACCGCCAGCATTTGCTGGGTCAAAAGTTCCAAGAAAAGATTCTGTAATGCCGTTACCCGACCAAAAACCACCAGGTGATGCAGCAGTCAAGTTGATTGCAGGATTATTTTCACAAAACGGTCCAGCTGGTGTTATTGTTGTATTTGGTAAAGCATCAATATGAATAGTTTCTGTGTCAGTATCGGAGCAAGTGCCATTTATAATTGAATATGTTATTATATTATCTCCTACATTAGCCAATCCTGGATGAAATAATCCATCATTAGCATTAACAATACCATTACCTGCCCAAGTGCCTCCAGTATCAACTGCATGTAAATTAATTATTGGTTGATTATTACAAAATGGACCTGCGGGCGTAATAGTTGCGTCGTAGAAAACATCAACAAGTATATTTAATGTACTAGAATTATAACAGGCACCATTTGTGATTTCATAAGTTATAAGGTGGCTTCCCCCACCTGCAGTTGCGGGATTAAATACTCCAAGAAAAGATTCTGTGATACCATTACCTGACCACAAACCGCCAGGTGTTGCAGCGGTTAAGTTGATTGCAGGATTATTTTCACAAAACGGGCCGGCTGGTGTTATTGTCGTATTTGGTAAAACATCCACATGAATTGTTTCTGTATCAGAATCTGAGCAAGTTCCATTTACAATTGAATATGTTATGATATGATCTCCTGCACCAGCAACTGTTGGATGAAATAATCCTGTTGAAGAGTTCACAATGCCGTTACCTGACCATGTTCCTCCATTGTTAACTGCAATTAAATTAATTATTGGATGGTTTTCGCAAAATGGACCAGTGGGTGTAATTGTCGCATTTACATTAGCGTCAACGAGCATTTCGAAACTATCAATATTTGTACAAGCACCCTGAGTTATAGTGTAGGTAATTGTATGGGTTCCTGCTCCAGCACTTATCGGATTAAAAGTTCCATTTGTTTGATTTGTAATTCCTGTTCCACTCCAAATCCCACCAGGATTAGCTGCTGTAAAATTAAATGCCGCATCTGTTTCACAAACAGGTAATACAGGATTAATAATTGCACTTAGAGTATCATCAATCTGAATTATCCGTGTATCTGAATCAAAACACGCAGGATTTCCAACATCATAAGTTATGGCATGTGTTCCTACACCAGCTATTTCTGTATCAAAAACACCATTAATAGCATCAATAATACCAGTACCCGACCAAACTCCGCCAGGACTAACTGCACTAAGTGTAATTTGTCCATCACTTATACAATAAGGACCTACACTTGTAATTGTAGCATCAACGGCAGCATCATACACATATATTGTAATGCTTCCTACAGATGTGCAATTTGCATTACTTACTGTATATAAAATATTGTTTGCACCGTCGTTTGCCGAAGAAGGGTCAAACGTTCCAACAGCTGCATTGGTTATTCCTGAACCTGACCAGGTGCCACCTGAACTCGCTGCCGTAAGTGTAATTGGGGGATCATTGCTGCAAAATTCTCCAGGATCTGTAATAGTAGCATCGGGTGCATCAAAAACATTAATATTAATATTGTCAGAATCGGAGCACAGTCCATTTACAATATTGTAGGTAATATTTACCGTTCCAACTCCTGCTACACTAGGGTTAAAAGTTCCTTGGTTAATGTTGGTAATACCACCTCCTGACCAAATGCCTCCAGATGAAGCAGCTACCAAATTAATTGCAGGATCGTATAAACAAAATGGTCCAGCAGGAGTAATTGTGGCATCAACCGCAGCATCAACATGAATAGTAATACTTGACGAATTTGCACATGAACCAATTGCTATATTATAAGTAATAATATGATCTCCTCCACCTGCAGCAGAAGGGTCAAAGATTCCAGTAGATGAATTTGTTATTCCTACTCCACTCCATGAGCCGCCAGGGCTTACAGGAACCAGAGTTACTGCAGCGTCATCAGAGCAAAATGGACCTGCACCAGATATTGTAGGATCTGGATCGGCACTAACATCAATAATTATAACATCTGTATCTGAGCAAGTTCCATTTGTAATTGAATATGTTATAGTGTGTAATCCTATTCCTGCAATAGTTGGGTCAAATGTTCCATTGATAACATCAGTTATACCCACTCCACTCCAAACGCCTCCTAGGCTTGCAGCAACAAGATTAAACGCAGGGTCAAATTCGCATAGCTGAGGAACAGGTGTAATTGTTGCGTCAACTTGAGCATCGACATGAATTATTGTTGTTCCCTGAGATGAACAAGCTCCATTGGTTAAATCGTAAGTGATTGTAAAATCGCCACTTCCAGCGACTCCTGGGTTAAATGTTCCATTATTAGGGTCGGTTATTCCATTACCCGACCAAGTTCCACCAGCAACTAATGATGATAAATTTATAGCAGCGTCTGTTTCGCAAAACGGGCCAGCAGGATTAACCGAAGCATCTGGAATATAATCGACCTGAATATCAATTGTTGCTGTATCCTCACATGTACCTACTGCAAGTCCATAAGTTATTGTATGCAAACCTGCACCAGCAATGGCTGGATTAAACGCCCCAGTAGAAGTGTTTGTGATACCTGTTCCTGCCCATGTGCCTCCAGGATCAACAGTTGTTAGTAATAATTCAGCCTCATCTTCGCAAAAAGGACCGACAGGTGTAATTGTTGCGTCAACTTGAGTATCGACATGAATTATTGTTGTTCCCTGAGATGAGCAAGCTCCATTAGTTAAATCGTAAGTTATAGTAAAATCGCCACTTCCAGCGACTCCTGGGTTAAATGTTCCATTATTTGGGTCTGTTATTCCATTACCCGACCAAGTTCCACCAGCAACCAATGATGATAAATTTATAGCAGCGTCTGTTTCACAAAATGGGCCAGCAGGATTAACAGAAGCATCAGGAATAGAATCTATTTGGATATCAATTGTTGCGGTGTCCTCACACGCTCCTACTGCAAGACCATAAGTTATTGTATGCAAACCTACACCAGCAATTGCTGGATTAAACGCCCCAGTAGAAGTATTTGTGATACCTGTTCCTGCCCATGTCCCTCCAGGATCAACAGTTGTTAGTAATAATTCGGCTTCGTCCTCGCAAAATGGACCAGCAGGCGTAATAGTTGCGTTAACAAGAGGGTCAACATCCAAACGTCTTATTTTTACGGCTGTACAATTTGCATTTGATAGAGTATAAGAAATCATGTGATGCCCAGCTCCTGCTACAGATGGGTCAAAAGTTCCATTTATAGCATCTGTTATACCTATTCCTGCCCAAATACCACCAACATTTACTGGTATTAAATTAAATGGGGGATCAGTTTCGCAAATATCAAAAACAGGAGCAAAATTTGCATCAGGGCTTAAATTAACCACAATTAAAGCTGTATCGCTATCGCTACAATTAGCATTACTAATACTATAAACGATTTCGTTTATTCCTATATTAGCTAATCCAGGATCAAATCCTCCCAAATTTGCATCAACAATACCTGGTCCCGCCCATAAACCTCCAGACTCAACAGAAGTTAAAATAAGAACATAGTCGTTATCACAAAATGGACCAAGAGACGTAATTGTTGCATCAACATCATCATAGACAATAACTGGTTTAGTTGTAATGGAAGTACAAGCTCCATTTATAAGAGTATATGTAATATTATGAGTGCCAGCACCAGCAACTTGCGGATTGAATGTGCCATTTACAGGATCGGTTATGCCCGTTCCCGAAAAAACACCTCCTGCTATTAAAGGAATAATATCTTCAGAGGGATCTTGCTCACAAAATGGACCAATATCACCCCAATCTGAATCGGGATTTGTGCTAACAGTAAATAATTCTGTATCTATATCGGAACACGTACCATTAGAAATTGAATAAGTTATTGTATAAGTACCAGGACCAACACTACTTGGATTAAATGTTCCAGTAACGGGATCGGTAATTCCAATTCCTGACCATATTCCACCACTATCAGCAGCCGTTAATATTACATCTGTATCTGTTTCGCAAAAAGGTCCAGCTGGACTAATAGTTGCATCCACATCCTCATCAACTTGCATATCAAAACTATCAACATTTGTACAAGCACCTTGAGAAATTGTGTAAGTAATAGTATGATTTCCTGCACCAACATTTGTAGGATCAAAAGTTCCATTTACAGGATCTGTAATTCCATTACCTGTCCAAACCCCTCCAAAATTTGCAGCAGTAAAATTAAATGCCGCATCAGTTTCACAAACAGGTAAAACAGGATTGATAATTGCACTTAAAGTATCGTCTATCTGTATTATTTGAGTATCTGAGTCAAAACATGGTGGACTTCCAACTTCATAAGTTATAACGTGCAAACCTATTCCAGCAAGCACAAGATCAAATGTTCCATTATCGGGATCAACTATTCCATTTCCCAACCATGTTCCTCCTGGGCTTGCAGCAGTTAAACTTACTTGTCCTTCGGAGATACAAAAAGGACCAGTAGTAATAATACTTGCATCAACAGCATTATCATAAACAAATATTGTAATATTATCCACTCTTGTGCATCCAGCATTACTTACCGTATAAGAAATTATATTTGCACCATGATTTGCAAGAGATGGATCAAATATTCCTAAATTAGGATCTGTAATACCTTGACCTGCCCATATTCCTCCAGGAGTTGCTGCAACAAGATTTATTGGAGGATCATCACTACAAAACTCGCCTGGATCAGTTATTGTAGCATCAGGAGCTGTTAATACTTCGATATCAATATTGTCAGTATCTTCACAAGCACCAGAAACAATATTATAAGTAATAGTATGATTACCAAGACCCGCAACAACAGGGTCAAAAATCCCATTAACTGGATCGACAATTCCAGCTCCCGACCATGTTCCTCCAATGTCTGCGGCGCTTAGGTTTATTTCAGGGTCATCATCACAAAATGGGCCAACAGGCGTAATAGTTGCAATTACAAGTGTGTCAACGTTTATTCTTCGTATAGCAACCGATGTGCAATTAACATTTGTTAGAGTATATGAAATTTGGTGAGCTCCTGGTCCAGCAACACTTGGGTCAAAAGTCCCATTTGATGTGTTTGTGATGCCTGTTCCGGACCATGTTCCCCCAGAATTTAAAGGAATAATATCAAATGCTGGATCGGTTTCACAAACATCTGGAATAGGAGGGAAAGAAGCGTCTGGACTTAAATAGATTGTTATGGTTTCAGTTTCGGTACTCGTACATGCTCCGTTACTAACTGTATATTGGACTGTAGCCGTTCCTGCTCCAGCAAAAGCTGGGTCAAACTCACCAGTTGATGCGTTTGTTATTCCTGTGCCAGACCAAACTCCGCCGTTAGTTGCTGCTGTTAAATACACGATGATATCATTATCACAGAAAGGTCCAGCAGGTGTTATTGTAGCATTTGCAAGAGCATCAACATGTACAGTCATAGTTTCGTTTCCACTTGCCGAATTATAAGTAATTATATGATTTCCTGCCCCGGCAACAGAAGGGTCAAATGTTCCATTACTAGGGTCAATTATACCATTACCAGACCAAATTCCACCAGGAATTGAGGCTATTAAATCTTCTGGAGCATCAGTAATACAAAAAGGACCAGCTGGCTGGAGTGCTTGTCCTTGAATATCGTAATTTGTTTTTAGTGTTTTATAATAGTCAATATTTTTATAAGCAAATACTGAATTATGTAATAAAAATAATAGTAATAACAGAGGCAATATTTTAAAGACAATATATCTTAACTTCATAATCTAGAATTAATTACAAAACTATAACATACCTTAATAGTATATAAACGATAAAAATACTTAAAAGTTGGGTAAAAAATCGGTTTTTAGTCATTA
>CAYNKH010000078.1:0-13290 GCA_964397745.1 uncultured Bacteroidales bacterium
AGCAAGAATTGTTGGTAGAAGATGACTTTCAACAAATAAACGATATTGAATACACATTAGTTTATCCTAAATAAAATTATGAAAACAAAATACACCTCCGATATATTTGAAATCCTTCGTAAGGGGCAATTTATTTGTTCTAATAGTCCCAATGAGCAAATGCAAACTCTTTATAAGATTTTAGAAGATGAAAGTACTTTTGAAGATTTATATGAATATTTTTATCAGATTAATTACATTTTGGAACAAGGAAATGAATATTTTTATTTTAGCCGTCTAGAAAAAAATGTCGATTTGGATAGAAAACTCGAAAAAGCTTTTAGTTGGATAGATATTTTAGATTTTTTTAAAACATTTGATTCGTCTTTTGATGTTGGTTTTAGATTTACTCCTTCCGAAATTCATAATCAATTGAAGAATAATGCTGATTTAAAGGCAAAGTTGGATAATATCAAAAAAATTAGTGCCGATAAGTTAAACTATTTAGATAGAATTAAAAAAATCATTGAAAAGCTAGAAAAGGACAAATTCATTTCTTTAGAAAATGAAATTTCGGAAACCTATAAAGTTCTAACTTCCTTTAATTATTTGAAAGACCTTGTAACTATTATTAACATTCCTGAAGACATAGAAAATGAGATACCTGAATAAAATTATCTTTATCAATAGTGCCTCTGTAAAATATGCAGAAATTGGCTTAGACGGTAATGTTCATTTGATAGGTACACAAGGTGTAGGTAAAAGTACATTACTTAGAGCTATTTTGTTTTTTTATAATGCCAATAAAATTAAGCTCGGAATTTCGAGAGAGAAAAAAAGTTTTGATGATTATTATTTTGAATATCAGAACTCATATATCATTTATGAAGCGGTAAAAGACAATATTCCATTTTGTGTACTAGCCTATAAAGTAAATGGCAAAGTTGCTTATAGATTTTTTAATTCTGCGTACAAAAAAGAGTTTTTTATTGATGAAAATGGTCGAGCTTTTGAAAATTGGGAAAAGACTAGAAATGCTCTTGGAAAAAACATTTATTACACCAGAATTATTTCGAATTATGAAGAATACAGAAAAATAATCTATGGTGATAATAAAGGCTTGAACCCTGAATTTAGAAAATATGCTTTGGTCGAAAGCAAGCAATACCAAAATATACCGAGAACGATCCAAAATGTGCTATTAAATACTAATTTAGAAGCGAAATTTATTAAAGATACAATTATTAATTCCTTGAGTGAAGAGGAGTTCACAATAGATGTTGAAAATTATTCTAAAAATCATTTAAGAGATTTTGAAACCCAAATAAATGATATAAAAATATGGTTTAAAAAAAACAATAAAGGTCAAATAATAGTTAGAAACCAAGCTGATAAAATAATTGATAAATATCGGATTTTTAATTTTCTTAATAGAGAAAAAAAAGAATTAGCTCGAAATTTATATAGTAGAATAGACCACATAGAAAAAGAGAAACCTGATTTATCGTCAAATTATACTAATGAAAATACTAAACTAATTAAACTACTTCAAAAGAAAGAAAAATTGACGCAACTTCATCTAAAGAGAGAACAAAATATTATTTCAGAGATTGATTATATTAAGAAAGAATTAACGAAAGCGGACATAAAACTACTCGAATATGAGAATCTAAATATTAATGAAATAATTATAAATGTAGATAAAAAAGATGCACTTGCAAGTGAGTTAAAAACACTAAGTGATGAAAAGCATCTGCTAACTTCTCAATTTTCTCAAATTAGTCAAAAATATGAAGCACTAATTTTACAAATTCAAAATCAACAACAGGAATTCAAGAATTCAAGAAATGCAGAAATCAATAAAATAAAGAGTAAATTTAGCGATGAGAAAACAGTTCTATATGAGACCTACCAAAAATTGATACTGCAAATTAGAGAAGATAATAATGCAGAAAAAGAAAGAGCTTCTAATGATGTTAATCTAATTATTGAAAAAGAAAATATAGTTAAAAGAAAGAAGGCTGAATTAAAACACAAAACTTTTTTTACAGATGACATAGAACTATGTAAGGAAGAAAAAAAACTGTTAGATGACAAAATTGCAAAATCACATTCGGTAAGTCTTAACGCTACAAATGAATCTATATTAGCACGGAAAGAATGGGAGTTAGAAGTGACGGAAATAGAAAAAAATGCAAAATTTAAAAACGATAAAGAAAAAGATAATCTACAAAGATGCTCGACAGAAATAAATACTATTAAAACTAAAATTGAACAAAGTAAATCGTCTCTATATGGTTGGTTAAATGACCATATCCCAAATTGGGAGAACACAATAGGAAAAGTAATTGATGAAGGAAACGTATTATTTAATACAGAATTAAATCCTAAACTGGTTGACGAAAAAACATCTACTTTGTTTGGCATCGAGATAAACTTAAATGCTCTTGACAATCGTATTAAAACGGTTGCAGAATATAATCAAGAAATCGAAAGACTCGAAAGTGATATTTTAAAAATCCAAAAAAGCATTGCACTAATAAATGGGGATAAGGATGATAGTCTGAGAAAATTGAATATCAAGTTTAGAAAAAAACTCAGTAATCTGAAAGAAACTATTTCTGAAAATGATTACACCAAGACGCAAAGTGAAGAAAAATTAAAGAAAAATAAAATTGAATTAAATGAATGGTTGCTAAAAGCTAAATCGGAAAAAGAGACTGTTTTGCAAAATCTTGAAAATGAATTAGAGGAAATTGCAAATGAAAGGTCAAAAGCTCAAGAACGATTAGTAAGTGTAAAAAAAGGAATTAGCCGAAAAATAAGTGTAAAAGAAAATGAAAGAGATAGTGAGATTAAAAAAATGGAGGAAATCACAACCGACAAGATTGAATCCATAAACACTACAATCACTCAGAAGAAAACAGAATCCAATGATAGGACTCGAGAATTACAAGAAAAACGAAATTCTGAGCTTGTTGATAAAGGGGCAGATACAAAAAGATTGCAGGAAATCGATACCAGAATAAATGAGATTGAGAAAGCTCAAGAATATATCCAAGAAAAAGAAACTATTGTAATTGAATATAAAAAAGATAAAAGGGAGCTATTTGATAACATCCCACAATTAAAAAACGATAAAATAAAATTAGAAAAGAAACAAATCTCAATTATCAACGAACACAATATTGAAAAAGAAAAGTTAGACGAAAAATATAAGGAACAAAATAAAATTGTGCAAATAATCAACTCGAAAATTGAAGAGTTTGAAGATGATTTAAAAAAATATAATGAATTTCAAAAATCTGATGCATTTGCAAGCGTCATAGAAGTTTCTTATGAGCAGCTTAGAAAAGAAAATGGATTTAAAACTGCTATTTCGATTATTTCAGAAATAAACGATAAGTACTATAAAGGAATTGAAACTTTCAAGGAATTGCAACAATCGATAAACGCTTTTATTGGTAACTTTAACGAGCATAATATATTTAGTTTTAAGGTTAAACTCAATGAAGATGTCGATTTCTTAGATTTTGCAACTGAGCTAAAGGAATTTATTGAAGAAGATAAGATTAAGCAATTTGAAATGAGAGTAAATCAACGTTTTGCTCACATTATTCAACAAATAGGTAATGAAACGTATGAGCTCATGTCTAAAGAAGCTGAAATTGAAAAAATAATACGCAAAATAAATGATGACTTTGTGAGTAAAAACTTTGTACAAGCCATTAAAGAAATGGAAATGCGAATTAAAACAAGCTCAAATCCTGTAGTGAAATTGTTGATTCAAATTAAGGAATTTAATGATGAAAATAGTTTGATCTTAGGTGAAACAAATCTTTTTACATCTTCAGATAGCAATTCGAAAAATCAAAAAGCCGTAGATTTATTAAAACATTTAGTCAAAGAGTTAGAAAAGTACAAAAAATCTACTCTTACATTATCAGAATCATTTGATTTAGAATTCAGAATTGTGGAAAACGATAACGATTCGGGCTGGGTAGAAAAACTTTCAAATGTTGGTAGTGAGGGGACTGATATTTTGGTAAAAGCAATGATAAACATATTGCTCCTTAATGTATTTAAAGACAGTGCGTCAAAAACATTTAAAGACTTTAAACTGCATTGTATGATGGATGAAATTGGAAGATTACATCCAAATAATGTTAAAGGGATTTTGAGATTTGCTAACGAAAGAAATATATTGCTAATTAATGGTTCCCCAACAAGCCAGAACGCTATCGATTATCGTTACACATATAAATTGGCAAAAGAACAATCGAAGACAGATTCTAAAAAGTATATCACAAAAATTAACAGATTGATAAAGGTAAATACCAAAGCACTTAATTAAATGAAATTAACTTTAAAAATCGCAAAAGCATTAGTAAAACTAATAAATGGTGAAAATATTCCAGATAGTTCTGCTAAAGGTAAAGTAATCGACGATTTAGTAAGTGAAAATATTCTTTTTAAAAAAGGGAAACATAAAAAAACCTTATATTTATTAAACGAAAATAATTTACACATTTATTTAGCAAATCAATTGCAAATTTATGATTTGAATAATTATATACTAGCCTTAGAAGATGAGAATTCAAGTCGTGCTGAATTTGTGAAAATAGCAAGCGATTCAAAAATATCGAAAGAAAGGGCATTTAAAGGATTTTTGGTAAATAGTTATAATATTATTGAGGCAGAACTCAATAATCAAGAATTATTGATTAACCCAATTGATGGCAGTTTCCTATTTATTTATGATTATGAGTCTTTTAAAATACCTAAGAATCTTACTATTGTTGGAGTGGAAAACGCTAAAAACTTTAGCCAAATTCACAAGCAGAAATATTTATTTGAAAATATAGATCCTCTATTTGTGTCTAGGTATCCTCAAAATCAAAATAAAGACTTTATTAAGTGGATGAAATCCATTCCTAATAATTATTTACACTTTGGGGATTTTGACATTGCTGGAATTGGTATTTATTTAAATGAATACAAAAAGCATTTATCAACAAAAGCTACTTTTTTTATTCCAGAAAATATTCAAAGCGTAATTAGGAACAACGGAAATAGGGAAAGATATAATAAACAAAAACTGAATTTCAAGATAGAAGAAATAAATGAAAAACAAGTTTTAGCTCTTGTAAAAATTATAAATATAGAAAAGAAAGGTTTGGATCAAGAGTTCTATATATAAAAAAGCTTGTTGCTGAAAGCTAATTTTTGATAATTTAAACCGTTCTAAAACACAGCTACTCTAATAAAAATCCCAAAAAAATGCACAAAATATTGGTTATTTATTGTTTTTTGTTACTAAACAAAGAGTTTTTAATGGAGGAACTTTTATGATGTCTGTAAATCAAATAGGATTAAATGTTTTACTCAATTACAAGTTTACTAGCTTTTGTAACAGAGTTATTTACATCCCAAACAATGAAATAGACTCCTTTGGCAAAATATAAAATGATAAGAATGTATCCAGAGAAGCATTACTCAACGAAAAAGCCTGTCGAACGTGAATATTGTCAACTTTTCAGAAAAACATATTTCAATGCTTCAGAATGAACTCCTATTCTGGAATTTTTTACGTGAACATTTTGTATTGCCATAATTTTTTGTTTTATTAAATTTATATATAGTTTCTTACCAAATTAAGAGCATGGTAAAATCTTTATTGGATTAAATCATACGAGTTATTTATGATAATTTATCCTGTAAGTCACACCTAATTCTTTTGCTTTGAGCTGCCATTTAATATGATGTCCTTCATCATGTCCAATAATTGCATGTGCTATTTCATGCAAGATTGCGTTTTTAATTTCAGTAAGATTATTAGTCAATGCAAACTGATATTGTATTATTATTGTCTTACTTGTACACTTGCACTTATAAGTCCAACCATATCCAAATTTAAATTTATAATCTGACACGTTGTGCTTATACATAAGCTCTAAGGCCATTTTTTCAACTAATTCAAGCCTTTCTTTGTCTTTCTGGTTAAGATTTCTCATCTTTTTTTGATAATCTCTGTACGCTTTAGATAAACTTCTTCTCATTGCAACTTATTTAAAATATTTGTAATCTTCTTTAAAAACATATTGTCCAAATCTCTTATTAAAAGTTTCCCTCCATTTTCACGCATTAGATTTTCGCAAGAGAAGTCAATAAGTTCATCCACATTTTGATTTAATGCAATAATTGCTTTGGATGAATTGATAAAGGCATTTTGTCCTTCAGCAGCAAAAGGAGTGGAGACAATCGCTGTAACGTTGGGTTTTAGTTTTTTTGTAATATCTGATATCCCGGTTATAATTCCACTTGCACTGCTGTAGCGTAAGCCGGCAACTAATACGATGTGTTTGGATGGATGTTTTTTTAATATTGACTTTATCCTTTTGCGATTTGATTTCACATAATCTAAACCTGATTCGAAATCTCTTTTCCCACATGAGTATTCGGTTTTGTTACCAATAAAGATTTTGTTTTGCTCATAGATTTTAACGTTTTCCCTTAGATGTGCGTTGTCAGAATTGATAGCAATAAAATAATTATCTTCATTATACTCTACGAGCAAGTGGTTTAGCACATTTGCGCCCATATCACCAATAAAAATAAACAAGTTTTGTTTTGGCTTTTTACGATTAAAAATTCTGTGAAATAATTTCATATTCATTACTTTTGTGTAATAATGAATATTTCCTCTGCCATATCTTGTCGTTCTTAATAAGTTTTATTATTTTTACCATGAGAATTAATACATAACTGACTATGCAAATCTATAGAATCGTCAACCGCTATTATTTGATTATAAACAAAATCAAATCTTCATATTTACCAAGTCTAGGTGATATTCAAGAATACTTAAGATTTCAGGGTACAGATATATCGTTTCGTACATTACAGCGTGATATGAAAAATATTAGAAATGAATTTGGGATTGACCTTATTTATAATAAAGCAAACAATGGGTATTATATTAATACTGAGGGGAATACTGATTACGAATATTTTATGCGTTTTTTTGAGATGACGGTTATGTCTGGAAAACTAACTGAAATTTTAAAAGATGAGGCAGATATAGATAAATATATTTCATTTGACACAGCAGAGCCGATATCTGGGATTGAGTATATGCAAAAAATTCTTTATGCAATTCGCGAAAACTTCCAAATTCAGCTTCAATATCAGCGATTTACAGATAGTGAGCCATTCGAAACAAAAATAGCTCCTGGCTTTTTGAAAGAATATAAAAACAGATGGTATTTAATAGCATGGAACATAGACTTAAAGGATTTTCGCACTTATGGTCTTGAAAGAATTAAAGAACTTGAAATTACGGGCGAAAACTACAACGAAAACTTAGTGAAGAATTGTAAAGATATGTTTGATAATGTAATTGGGGTAAGTTCACCTGCTGGTAAGCCCGAATTAGTTGAACTTTCTTTCGATGCTGGTCAAGGAAAATACATAAAGTCTCTTCCTCTACATCATACTCAAACAATCATTACCGATAATGAAAATGAATTTCGAATTCTAATAAAAGTTGTTCCTAATTACGAACTAACCCAGCTAATACTATCGCATGGTAAGCGAGTTGAAGTAAAAAAGCCAGAGTGGTTGAGGGAAGAGATAAAGAGGATTTGTAAGAAGATTGTTGAGAAATAGTAGTGAGCGACGTGTTATGGCGATGTGGATGGTTATAATTGAGCCGTTCATAAAACATAAGATGAAAACAAAGCTGTGATTATGTAAATTATAAATATGTAAAAAATGGAATTTTTATCTAATAACGAATATGCATCTTGGCTAGCAGATATTAAAGCTAAAATACAAAAAGCTCGGTTGAAAGTCATTCTTGCGGCAAATAAAGAGCTAATTTTGTTTTATTATGATTTAGGACAAGATATTGCGTCAAAACTTAAAAAAGCGAATTGGGGCGACAAAGCGATTACACAGCTCTCTTATGACTTAAGAAATGAGTTTCCTGACATGAAAGGATTCTCACGTACAAATCTATATTATATCAAGGAATTTTATGAATATTTTAGCGAATTAATTGTCCCCCAAAGCGGGGGAGATAATGCAATTGGAATTGTCCCCCAAAGCGGGGAACAATTTGTAAAACAATATATTTGCCAGTTGCCATGGGGTCATATCAAGGTGATTATCAGCAAATTAAAAGGTATTGATGGATTACTATTTTATACGTCTCAAATTATAAATAACAACTGGACAAGAGATATACTTGAGCTACACATTAAAAATGGTTTATACCAGCGAAAAGGTAATGCAATTACAAATTTTTCGCATACGCTGTCAGAACCTATGTCGGGCTTAGCGCAAGAAACACTAAAAGACCCTTATGTTTTTGATTTTGTTGCATTTACCGATAAATTTACCGAACGGGATATCGAAAACCAATTGGTAGATAATATTTCTAAATTTTTACTCGAACTGGGTAAAGGGTTTGCATTTGTTGGCAAACAGTATCATATAGAGCTTGCTGACAAAGATTACTACCTCGATTTGTTATTCTATCATGTGGTTTTAAAAACCCCGCTCACTCGGATTTGCAATCCGAGTGCAGTCGTTATTGTGGAACCGCAACAATTGATTACAGTTAGATGAAAAATATAAGTACTGAATATTTTTCAAGTGTTTTAAAAGCTTACTAACACTCGGATTGCAAATCCGAGTGAGTGAGAGTAATAACAACTACTATCCATAAAGGGCTTAATGTTGTGAATGTTTCTGATTTTACTGCAGGAAATTATATCATGAAGATTTTTTACAAATGATAAAACTTTTAGTTTAGGTTTTGAAAAAGAGTGAGCGAGTGAGCGACAGAGATGTAAAAGCTGCAATATATCTTAAATCAGGTTTTGTTGTTTCTGTATTTTTTATAATTACCATTCAACATGGTGCAATTAATGAAGAAATGCGAGTTTAAATCACAAATCATATTTACATAATCATTAATTTACCCTATTAAATTCCAACTAACGCAAAAATTTTATATTTTTACATTTCAATATCCAAAAAATTAGGTATGAAGATAATTTTAAAATTGGCCTTATTCTTATCTTTTATTTTACTGTACGGGCTTGTATCAGCACAGACAGGAACTGTAAAAGGAACTGTAACTGACGAAAATGCTGAGCCTTTATACGGTACAAATGTTGTCGTGAAAGGTAAAAGCATTGGTATAATTACCGATTTTAATGGTAAATATACATTAAGTGATGTGCCAGTAGGTACACAAATAATAGAATTATCATTTATTGGTATGAAAACTCAGGAGTTTCCTGTTATTGTTGAAGCGGATAAAATTATTACACTCGATGCAGTTATGATAGAAGATGCCGTTGTATTAGATGATGTTGTTGTTATTGGGTATGGTCGAAGGCAAAAACGTGATGTTACAGGGGCGATTACATCAATTGGAGCAGATGATATTGGCGATGCAGTTTTGCCAAGTCTCGAATCGGCTATGCAAGGACGTGCAGCAGGTGTGCAGGTAACAACATCAAATGGTATGGCTGGCTCATCTATTAACGTAAAAGTGAGAGGAACTAACTCAATATCAGCAGGTTCGCAACCATTATATGTAATCGACGGAATTCCAGTTACTAATGGCGATTTTTCGGCTAATAATACAGGCTCAGGTTTTAATGCTTTATCAGATCTTAATCCAAATGATATCGAATCCATTCAAATATTAAAGGATGCGGCTGCTGCATCTATTTACGGTTCCCGTGGAGCAAACGGAGTCGTGTTGATAACTACCAAAAAGGGAAGTGCTGGAAAAACAAAGTTTAATGTAAACTATTACTCGGGAATAACACAAGCCGCTAATGTAATTGATTTAATCTCTGCAAGTGAGCAACTTGCTTTGCGTGATTCGGCACGAGTTAGACGTGGACTTGCCACAGAACCAAAAAATGCAGTTGTTTTTACTCCCTCAAATGGTGCTTCAATTACACGAGCAATGGCTGATAGTATTGCTGCACTCGGTGGCACAGATTGGATAGACCAGGTTTTGCAAAGAGGTTTTGTGCAGGAATTAAGTGCATCGGCACAAGGTGGAAGCGAGAAAACAAATTTCTATGTCGGCATGACTTATCGTGACGAAGAAGGATTTGTTCTTGGAAATTCTTATGATAGATTAAGCGGACGGATAAATGTTGAAAATAAAGCTACCGATAAGCTTAGCCTTGGTACAAATATGTCTGTTTCGTACAGTAAAAATAATCGTGTGCCTACTGGTGATGCTGGAGGATTGGGACTTGCACAGCAAAACTTACCTTATATCCCAGTGTATAATGATGATGGATATTATTATAATCCTTACGGAAATCCTTTATGGCAGTTGGAAAATTGGCAGTTTGCAGCAAATACTTTTCGCTCTATATCTGGAATTTATCTAAATTATGATATTCTTGATAATCTCTCGTTTAGAAGCGAATTTGGTGTCGATTTTATGAATTTGGGTGAAGATGAGTTCCGTTTTAGAAATAAACAGGATACTGGCTCGGTTTCAACGGCTTGGGACCGCAGAACAAATGTGTTTAATTTTACTACAAATAATTATTTTACTTATAATTCAAAAATCGGCAAAAATCAAGAAGCTGACTTTACTGCCGGACATTCATATCAAAGATCTAATACAAGCGGAGTTGGTTTAAATGGTTGGAATTTTCCAAACGATAATCTTACAAGTCCTGGAACTGCCGACCCATCCGATATGACAGGATATAGCTATTCTACTGCATTCGCTTTTGATTCGTATTTTTTTAGAGTGAATTACAAATTACACAATAAATATCTCGCTGGTTTTAGCATTCGTACTGACGGGTCTTCACGCTTTGGAGAAAATAATCGCTACGGTACATTCCCTGCAGTTTCTGTTGGTTGGATCATAAGTGACGAAGATTTTATCAAAGATGTTAAAGCTATTAGTTTCTTAAAATTGCGTACAAGCTATGGACTTACTGGTAATGCAAATATTGATGATTATGCACATCTTGGTTTTTATTCTGCTGTTGGTGGATATAATGGTGCGGCTGCAATTGTGCCTTCAACATTGCTAAATCCAGCATTGAGTTGGGAAAAATCTGTGATGTTTGATGTTAATATTGATTATGGTTTTTTTAATAATCGACTTAGTGGTAGTGTGACATATTATAATAAACGAAGTTCTGATTTGCTTTTACAAGTTACATTACCAACATCTTCAGGATATTCGAAAATTTGGCAAAACATTGGAGCTCTTACAAATAATGGGATTGAATTTGATTTGACATCACATAATATTCAAGGAGATTTTAAATGGACAACTAATTTTAATATTGCTTTTAATCGAAATGTCGTTACAGATGTTGGAGGATTACCTCCCGATGCTTTTGATAATAAATCTGGTGGCGATGCTCGTGTAATTATCGATTATCCTGTCGGAATTGCTTATTTGGTCGAATGGGCTGGCGTTCAGAGTACCGATGGAGAAATAGCTCTGTGGAATGTTGATGGTACACCCACTTTAGATACCGAGGGAAATCAAAAAACCGCATTTGTAACCGCTGGTACCGAATTATATTACGATATTAATGGGAATTTAATGACTTATAATAATCCAACTGGAGATTTTTATGGCGATAATCGTAAACCAGCCGGAAGTCCGTTCCCAAAAATGGTAGGTGGTATAAATAACAACTTTAGTTATAAAGGTTTTGATTTAGGTTTTCTCTTTATTTATCAATATGGAAACACAATATATGACGACCAAGCAAAAAGAATGATAGGAGACTGGACATCTATTGCTCAACGACCCGAAATTCTTGATGCTTATTCGCAAAATAATACAGATGCTGATGTGCCAGGGCTTAACGAATATTCAACTTATGTAAATTCAACACGTTTTTTATATGATGCCTCGTTTTTAAGATTGAAAAGCTTATCATTAGGTTACAGCTTTAATAAACAGGTTTGTAATAAATTGCATCTGTCAAATTTAAGAATTTATGTGTCTGGTAATAATTTATGGACATTCACAAATTATAAAGGTTGGGATCCAGAAGTTGTGCGTAATACAAGTGCATCTGACCCTGATGCAAATGTGTCTTTTGCATCACCATCTTTTGCTACACCACAAGCACAAACAATTATTGTAGGAGTTCAAGTTTCATTTTAAAACTTTGTGATTATGAAAATTATAAATATCAAAATATTGCAGATAATATTAGTATCTATATTGCTAATTAGCATCTATTCGTGCGAAAAATTATTGGAAACTGAATTAAACGACAGAATTCCAAACGATATGGCAATAAATAGTACTCGCGATTTACAACTAATTTTAAATGGCGCTTATGATGGTTTGCAATCCAGTTCAGTTTTGGGTGGAAACCCTCTTATTTATGCTGATTTATTGTCAGATGATACAAAAATTGGAAATGAGCAAAAACTTAACAGGTTTGGAAAATATGAAATATATACAATGATAAGTTCTCCGCAAATTGGCGAGATTGCCAGTTTTTGGAGTACCGCTTATTCGGCAATTAATAGAGCTAATAATGTTATATATGCTATTGATAATAAGCTTGTTAACGATGCCGATTTCGATGTTTTAAAAAATCACTTAAAAGGAGAGGCACTGTTTATAAGGGCAGTTTGTCATTTTGAACTTGTTAGATTTTTTGCAAAACCATATAATGTAAATCAAATTGGAGCTAACAACCAAATGGGGATACCATATAAAATTACGCCTTCAACTAATCCAGATAGTTTAAATATTAAAAGAGCAAGTGTCGAAACTGTTTATAATAATATTATTGCTGACTTGCAGGCATCTAAAACATTATTAGAAAATGCTAGTGCTATGACATCTACGAGCCATGCCTCTGCAATGTCGGCAACTGCAATGCTTGCAAGAGTTTGTTTCTTTAAGGGAGATTATATTTTAGCATCAGATTATTCAAACCAAGTTATTTCGAGTAGTTATTTTGAGCTTGCAGATGATATTAGTGAAGTTTTTAAATTGTCAGGAAGTGAATATAATCCCGAAGTGATTTTTCAAATTGTTAATATTAGAACTGACAATAGTAACAGCCTTATTGATGCCTACAGTCGTGCAAAAAATCCGCTTTTTCAAACAGATGCAGATATTTATAATATGTATGACGAAAATGATACTCGCAGAAACTTAATTACTAAGTATTTTGTATTATATTATATAAAAAAATATGATGAGAGTATTGTCGAAGGAATGTCGCAGCCGCTTAACAGAGTTTATATCAGACTTGCCGAAATGCA
>CAYNKH010000079.1:0-13240 GCA_964397745.1 uncultured Bacteroidales bacterium
AGCGGAAATTATAACTTTAAAAGCTTATAAATGTGGCTAAAGCCACTTGTTTTTCTCTTTTCTTACAATCAGATAAATCAGACTGTAAGAACCTAAATTCGACATAATTTTTAGAGTTCAGATTGTTGTGAGATTTTGAAAATTATGGGGTTGTCAAATAATAAAGTATGCAAAATTGACGATTTTTTTTTCTGCAAAAATTGGGAGACTAATTGCATACGACAAAGAGGCAAAAGCAACTTATAATCAAGAGTAGATTTGGAGATTTAATCCTAAATTTTTATCCCTAGTTAGTACGAATTTTAAAAGGGCAGAATGCGAAAAATATTGCTATGCTTATAAAAACCTTCAAGAATTATATAATCAATTCTTTTTTTATTACTTTTGGGTTTACTTAATTTCTAAAATACAATATTATTATGAAAATACGATTTATTGGAGCAACACACGAAGTTACGGGAAGTAAACATTTGATTACTACAGATGCTGGTAAAAAAATATTGTTAGATTGCGGTATGTTTCAAGGTAAGGGTAAGGAAACCGACTCATCTAATAGAGATTTGGGATTTGAGCCTAGAGAGATAGATCACGTTATTTTAACGCACGCTCATATTGATCATTCGGGTTTGATCCCTTATTTATATACTCTTGGATTTACGGGGTCGGTGCTATGTACAGATGCTACTCGTAATCTGTGTTCGCTTATGTTACCTGATTCTGGATTTATTCAGGAGCATGATAATAAATGGTATAATAAAAAGCTTGCTAAAAAGGGATTACCACGGGTAAAACCTCTTTATAAGCACGAAGATGCGGTTGCTACTATGAAATTGTTTATCGGTATTGCTATAAACCGAAAATTCAAGATTGATGAAAATATTACAGTACAATTCACCAATGCCGGACACATGCTTGGAAGTGCTGTTGCAAATGTTAGTATAAAGGAAAATGGTAAAATAACAAACATCGCTTACACAGGAGATGTAGGGCGTCCTACAAATAGAATAGTGAAACCTCCAGCACCATTTCCACAAGCCGATATTCTTATTACCGAATCAACTTATGGAGATAGAATTCATGACCCACATCACGAGTCGGAAGACGAATTGCTGAAAATTGTTATTGATACTTGTGTAAAAAAAGGTGGGAAATTAATTATTCCTTCATTTAGTGTTGGAAGGACGCAAGAAATTGTATTATCTCTTAATAATTGGTTTAATGATGGCAGGTTACCTCATATTGATATTTATGTTGATAGCCCTTTATCTGTGAATGTTACCGAAGTTTTTAGAATGCATCCCGAATGTTATAATAAGAATTTACGCCAAGTTATGGAGAGTGATTCTGATCCTTTTGGCTTTGAGAGATTGCATTATATAAAACATGTAAATGACTCTAAACGACTAAATAAAACCAAAAAACCATGCGTAATAATTTCGGCTAGCGGAATGGCTGAAGCTGGACGAGTTAAACATCATATTGCAAATAGTATTGATAATCCTAAAAACACTATCCTTATGGTTGGGTATTGTGCTCCTACAACTCTTGGTGCTAGATTGCAACAGGGACATAAAACAATATCAATATTTGGGGTTGAACATTCTATAAAGGCTGAAATAAAACGACTTGAGGCTTATTCTGGACATGGAGATTATGTCGAAATGGCCGACTTTCTCGAATGTCAGAATAAAGATGAGTTAAGTAAGATTTTTCTTGTTCATGGTGATTTTAAAGTCGCCGAGCATTATAAAAAGTATTTGCATAAAAGAGGATTTAAAAATATTGAAATACCCGAAAGAGATTACGAGATTACAATATAAAATAAACTCTTTTTTTATGTGGCTTTTAATCGTAACGCGTCAATATAACATTAAAATTGTCGTTAAGAAAATATTTAAAATATAAAGTTAAATTATAAAAGAATTACTTAATTTCGCAGCAATTATTAATTGCTAAAATCGTGCAAAAAGTATTAATTCTGCTTGATGATTTAAATGAGTGGAAACCATTTTATCAGACCAAAAGTATTTTGAGTGTTTCGGATTATCTGCAATTAGAATATACAGGTAAAGAAACAAAAATTGTGATTAATTTAAGTAATAATTTAGAATATAACGACGAAGGTTATTATTGTTCATTATTAGCTCAAGCAAGAGGTCATAAAATTATACCTGATGTCGAAGTCCTTAATCGAATTGAGTCTGGTGCAGGGATACGTCTTGATCGAAGTTTGCAGAAAATATTTCATCAATGGATACAAAAAGCAGATCCGATTTGCGATAAATATTATCTTAAAATATATTTTGGTAATTGTGCTGAAAAAGGGCTTGAGAAAATAGCACGATATATTTTTGATAATTATCCTTGTCCGATTATTGAAATTGTATTGTTAAATCGTTCTTATAATCAAATCGAAAGCGTTGATACGGTTCAATTAAATAATTTATCTGATATAGAGCAAGATGTATTTGCCGAAATGTTGGATGGTTTTAATAAAAAAGTTTGGAGAGACCCTAAAATGCCTAAATCAAGTCGATATGGACTTGCAATTTTTTATGATCCAAACGAGGCTTTGCCACCTAGTGATACTCGAGCATTGAATAAATTTCTAAAAATTGCTAAGAAAATGAATATTCATGCCGAACTTATTTCGGAAGAAGATATTAATCGTCTTATGGAGTTTGACGCACTGTTTATTAGAGCTACAACTTCGCTTAATCATGTTACTTACGATTTGGCATTAAAAGCAAAATTGGCGGATATGGTTGTGATTGACGATCCTGTTTCGATTATTAGATGCACTAATAAAGTGTTTTTAAATGAGTTGCTAAACCGTGAAAAGATACCTGCACCAAAATCAAAATTAATCTTTAAATCAGATATTTTATCTTTTCCCGAAATGTCAGACTTACTTGGTGTGCCATTTATTGTTAAAATTCCTGATGGTTCATTCTCTTATGGTATGAAAAAGGTCAAAAATGAGGACGATTATTCTTCTATTCTTGACGAATTATTTGAAGCTTCAGCAATTGTGTTAGCACAAGAATTTATCCCAACAGAATTTGATTGGAGAATTGGTATCCTAGATGGAGAGCCTTTATTTGCTTGTAAATATTATATGGCGAAGGGACATTGGCAAATATATCATCATTCAGAATCAGGAAAAAGCCGTAGTGGAAATGTTGAAACAGTACCGATATATCAAGTGCCTCAGACAATAATTAAAACTGCTGTAAAAGTGAGCAATCTTATCGGGAAAGGATTATATGGTGTTGATCTTAAGATGATTAATAATAAAGCTGTGGTTATTGAGATTAATGACAATCCAAGTATTGATTTTGAAATTGAGGATGCAATTTTAGGAGACGAATTGTATTATAGAATTATAAATCACTTTGTTAGGGCTTTAGAAAAAAAACATAATTATTATGTCTGACAAGTTTGTTTTGCGAAATGCTATTTTGGATGATAGCCTTGAAATTAGTCTGTTAGAAACTAATAACTTTGCAATAGATGCTTTTTCGCAGCGGCAAATCAAATATTTGATAACAAAAGCCAAATCATTTTTTGTAGTTGCCGAGTATAATAATATAATTGTTGCCTCAATGGTTTTGTTAAATAGACAGAATTATAGCAATTTGAGATTGTATTCTATTGTTGTTGATGAAAAATTCCGTGGGCAGGGAATAGCACTTCAATTATTGAATTACGCTATTACTAAGACAATCAAGCTTAATAAAAAATCTCTAAGTCTTGAGGTTAGAATGGATAATGTAGAAGCTATCGTTTTTTATGAGAAATACGGTTTTGTAAAATCATCTGTTTTGAAGTCATATTATAAAGATGAGACTGATGCCTGGCGTATGAATATGTTTTTGTAAATATTTTTATTATATAATCAACGTTTGTAATTTAAGGGATTGCCAACTCCTAATGGTTTTATTCTACTGCATTAAAAAGGATTGTTACATTTTTTCGGGTACACCAATACCAAGAAGCTCCATTCCATTTTTAATTGTTAGAGCTACTTGATGCGAAAGTTGTAGCCTAAATTGTAAAATGCTAGCATTTGTTTCTTTAAGGATAGAATGTTCGTGATAAAATTGATTAAATTCTTTAACAAGATTGTAAATATAGTTTGCGATTATGCCCGGATCTAGTCTATTAGCAGACTCCTTGATTATGTCATCGAACTCAGTTAAAGTGGACAAAATATTAATCTCACAACTTAATAAGTTAGTTTCGGTAGAGATTTTTCCCATGAATTTGATATTCATTTGTTCGGCTTTGCGTAGAATTGAACAAATGCGAGCATGAGTATATTGTATAAAAGGTCCTGTATTTCCTGTAAAATCTATAGATTCGTTAGGGTTAAAAGTCATTTGCTTTCTAGGATCTACTTTAATAATATAATATTTTAGTGCTCCTAATGCAATTGTTTTGATAATTTGTTCACGCTCGTTATCAGATAAGTCATCTATTTTGCCGCTTTCTTCTGAGATATTTGTCGCTGTCAAAATCATTTCTTCTATCAAATCATCTGCATCAACAACGGTTCCCTCTCGTGATTTCATTTTACCTTCGGGAAGCTCAACCATTCCATAGGAAAGATGCTCAATTTTTGAGGAGTAATCAGAATCAAATCTCCCAACAATTTTCTTTAGTACTTTAAAGTGATAATCTTGCTCATTACCAACAACATAAATCATTTTATCAGGATTAAATTCCTCAAAACGTTCAAACGCTGTTCCAAGGTCTTGAGTCATATATACGGTTGTGCCGTCGCTACGAAGCAGGATTTTTCGGTCTAATCCCTCATTTGTTAAGTCTATCCAAACCGAGTTGTCAGGATCTTGTGTAAAAATATCTTTCTCAAGTCCTTCTGCTACAATCTCTTTGCCCAAAAGATAAGTTGACGATTCGTAATATACTTTGTCGAAACTAATTCCAAGTTTATTATAAGTTTGTTCAAAGCCATCATAAACCCATGAGTTCATCATTGCCCAAATTCTTCGTATTTCTTTATCGCCTGCTTCCCATTTTTGCAGAATTTCGCGAGCTTCTAACATGAGAGGAGCTTTCTCTTTAGCTTCATCTGATGTCATTCCTGTAGCAACTAATTCGGCGATTTGCTCTTTATATTTTTTGTCGAAAAGCACGTAATATTCACCAACAAGTTTATCGCCTTTTTGATTTGTGGATTCTGGGGTACTGTTTTCGCCCCATTTTATCCAAGCTAACATAGATTTGCAAATGTGAATGCCTCTGTCGTTGATAAGATTGACTTTTATTACAGTATTTCCAGCTGCTTTTAATATTCTTGAAACTGCATCACCCAGTAAATTATTTCTGATGTGTCCTAAATGTAATGGTTTATTTGTGTTGGGTGACGAAAATTCTATCATTATTTTCTGTTCGTCATTGCTTCGATTTGTTTGATTATTGTGCGAGAGTTTTTTTAATCTATTGATCCAATATTCTTGTGTCATTTTAAAATTTAAAAAGCCTTTGATAACATTGTATGATGCTACATCATCGAAACGTTGTTTTATAAAAACGCCTAGGTCTCTAGCGGTGTCCTCTGGCTTTTTTTTACTGTATTTTACTAAGGGAAATACAACAACAGTATAATCTCCGTCAATACCTTCACGCGTTTTCTCAACTGATATACTTAAATTGTTGGTTTCAGCCTTATATATCGTTTCTAACCCCTCCTTAATATATTTAATTATGTCTTTTTCCATATTTTTAGATTGTATGCAAAAATACAACCAAGTTTTTTAATAAAAGCTAAGTTTTGTTGTTTTGTTGATAAAATTTGCAATAGTTTGATACTATGCAAGTTGAGCATTTTGGTGAGCGTGCAGTGCATATATATCTACCATGAAGTATCAACCAGTGGTGTGCATCAGGTATATCTTTTGTCGGTATATATTTAATAAGTTGTTTTTCGGTTTGCAAAACTGTTTTTGCGTTGGTCGTTAGTCCAATACGTGCCGATACTCTAAATACATGCGTGTCAACAGCCATTTTGGGTTGTCTAAAAAGAACAGAAGCTATTACATGTGCAGTTTTTCGTCCTACGCCAGGTAGTTTTTGCAACTCATCAACATCCTCTGGTACTTTTCCTGAATGCTTTTCAATTAGCATTTTAGCCATTCCCGTCAGATGTTTTGCTTTGTTATTAGGATAGGTGCATGATCTGATATATTCATAAATTACTTCAGGACTAGCATTGCTCATTGTTGCAGCATCTGGGTAATCTTGAAAAAGGGGAGGAGTGATGATATTTACTCTTTTGTCGGTGCATTGAGCAGATAATATTACAGATACAAGTAGTTGAAAATGAGACTCGTAATTGAGCTCTGTTTCAGCTAACTGCATATTTTCTCGAAATAAGTTTAATACTCTCTCGAAACGTTCTTTTTTTGTCATGAATATATTTAGAAATACAGTTTAAACAATAAATTAGGACATAAAAGTTTATGTCCTAATTTATAAAATGGTTTATTGTTGTTTATTCGTTTTCCGATATAAATCTTTCGGCATCAATTGCAGCCATACAACCTGTTCCAGCTGCTGTGACTGCTTGGCGATAGACGCTATCTTGTATATCTCCGCAGGCAAATACTCCTGGAATGTTTGTTTTTGTCGAGCCTGATTTAGTTATTATATAACCAGTTTCGTCAGTTTCTACATAATCTGCAAATATTTCTGAGTTTGGTTTATGACCTATTGCCACAAAGAAACCATGAATATCAATTATTTTTTCTTCATTGGTTTTATTGTTAAATAGTTTTGCCCCTGTAACTCCTGAGCTGTCCCCAAGTATTTCAACTGGATTATGATTCCAAAGAATTTCTATTTTTGGGTTCTCCATTACTCTTTTTTGCATAGCTTTTGATGCTCGTAACTCGTCTCGTCTCACTATCATATAAACTTTGTTGCAAATACCTGCGAGATATGATGCTTCTTCGGCTGCTGTATCACCACCGCCAACAACAGCTACATCACGTCCTTTATAAAAGAAACCATCGCAAGTCGCACATGCTGATACACCTAAACCTTTAAATTTCTCCTCTGAGTCAAATCCTAGGTATTTTGCAGTTGCTCCTGTTGCTATAATCACAACTTCGGCTTCAATTTCGTGAGTATTGTCCGCAATAATCTTAAAAGGTCTTTTTGAAAAATCAACTTTTGTGATTATTCCGAACCGAACATCTGTGTTAAACCGTTCTGCTTGAGCTTTTAACTGATTCATCATTTCTGGTCCTGTAACTCCCTGGGGATAACCAGGAAAATTATCAATTTCGGTTGTGATTGTCAATTGTCCGCCAGGCTGTAATCCCTCGTAAACCACGGGATTTAAGTTTGCTCGTGCAGCATAAATAGCTGCTGTGTAACCGGCTGGTCCTGAGCCGATAATCAAACATTTAATTTTTTCACTCATCTGTAATTAAATAAATTATATGTATATTATATTGTATGTTTTTAATCTATTATCTCGACAGGTATTGTTTCGTAAACTGGTACGCAGGTTCCATCTTTTTTATTGCATGCCTGTCCGTCAATTATTAAATTAAACTCAGTAGTTTCGGATTTTGGTATAAATGTGCATTTTATCTCAACTTTATCAAAATAACTACTGACATTCATCGAAAACACGTCATCGTAAACCTCTTTTGCTTTTGAAATTTCAGAAAATTCTGTAACAATTACTTTGTCATCCTCATTTTCAATAGCCAAATATAATGGGAGCGGACCTCCTTTTTCCATATTCATCCCATAAATATACCATTCTTGCGGAATTTCTGCTGAGATTATCAAAATATGACTTCCAGTTACCTCACGTGATTGCTGAATTTTCCAATTAACGATAGATTCTTGAGCATAGGTTACTAAGCCAAAACCTATTAGTAAACTAATAATTAAAATCTTTTTCATTTTATTTAATTTAAAATTAACAACTGTAAAAATAGCAAATTGTTTGCCTAAAACGTTATATTTGGAGAGAATTCTAAATAATTATTATTATTAAGTTGCAAATCTATGGCTTTTATGGGGAGTTTAGATAGAAACTGTTTGAGAATTATTTAGTGTTTGATAAAACTTTTTTTTTGATTATTGTAGTTGTAAAAGTTGTTAATGTTTCGTAGTTATTTGATTTGAGATTTTATAGTTGCAAAAGATTTTTATGTTTCGACTCTACGAGACTTCTGTATTTTTTTTGTTTGACTTTTTTACCAATGTTTGATGCCTACGGCATTAGTTGTATAGTTAATGTGTGTTGTGTTGCAATTGAACGCATTAAATGTGTTTTTTACTGTGTCAGTTTTAGGACGTAATATTGGTAAAAAAGTTGTAATCGTTGTCTTGGAAGTCCCGTAGGGACGATATCTTGGTAAGGTCTGATAGATAGTTTTTAGAAGTCCCGTAGGGACGATATATATGTTTTTTATGCTTTTGAAAAACTTAAAACTTCGTAGTTATTTGATTTGAGATTTTATAGTTGTAAAAGATTTTTATGTTTCGTCTCTAACGGGACTTCTGTATTTTTTTTGTTTGACTTTTTTACCAATGTTTGATGCCTACGGCATTAGTTGTATAGTTAATGTGTGTTGTGTTGCAATTGAACGCATTAAATGTGTTTTTTACTGTGTCAGTTTTAGGACGTAATATTGGTAAAAAAGTTGTAATCGTTGTCTTGGAAGTCCCGTAGGGACGATATCTTGGTAAGGTCTGATAGATAGTTTTTAGAAGTCCCGTAGGGACGATATATATGTTTTTTAGCTTTTTTTACAATATCTTATCCTTATGTTCAATGTCGTTTTATTATTAAGATTATACTAATAAATCATTTCCACAGTAGCAGTATCAACAATATAAAAAGTACTAATATGAGATGCACTTCCAATCCAATGACCGTTTACATTCTTTCCTTGTATATTTGTTTTTACAGAAGCAGGATTTGTAAAAGGATTTCCGTCAGTTATCATATTTCGATACCAACTACTCCAAAATTGATAGCTATTATTGTCTATTTTTGATAATTTAACAGCAACAGTGTCTCCAATTTTATAACATACTTTCTCGAGGAAGCTTGTGGTGTCGTTCGGATCTTCAAAATCATTATAATACTCATTCCTTTCATATCCTTTAGTAATAGGATAGTACTCCATTGGAGAGTCGTTAATAAATTTATCATCAATTAGGTGCATGCTAAAAAATGGTCTATAAAACCAGTCTTGTTTGCCAACATGTTTTGTGTAAATAGTGTAATAATCTCCTATTGTTGCTGGATCTTGCCATCTTATGGTTATAAAGCCCAAACTGTCTAAGCTACCGAGTTTGTCAAAACCAATCGAGTCAATAGCAACGGTATCACGAATTTCTGTGGTGGAGGTATATTCATTACCATTGTATATTACTTTTAAATCATAAAAAGTATTTAGCTCCCCTTTAAATTTTGAACCTACAAACGCATAATATGGCCATCTGCTAACAGGTTTTTGGCTTAGAGTGTCGTGTAAACCATTGAGTGAAACAATTACTGTTGCTTGATTGCTGCCTATAATTAAATCGTTAACGTAAGCTGTATCAACTGCATCAAAATATGATGAGTTCTTTGTTAAAAAGACTACCGGAAACTCATTAAGCTCAATTGTGCCTTCGACAGTTAGTTTTTCTGTTGCTCGTGGCAGTTCGACTGTTATGTCTTTTACACAAGATATTATTGAAATAAGAATCAGGCTAACTATTATTGCTGATATGATGTTTTTTTGTTTCATTTTTGATTAAAATTTAAAATTCCATGTTATTGACGGCAGTACAGGAAAAAGAGATACTTGTTTTGCAAAAGTTTTATAAGTGCCATCTTGAACGTTTCCTTCGTGATCAAAATAAATAAAATATGGGTTTTTTCTATTATAGACATTAAAAACCGAGAAGTTCCAAGATGATTCCCATTTTTCGGTTTTTTTATGTTCATAAGTTATTGATAAATCAAGCCTATGATATGGATTCATTCTGTATGAGTTTCTGTCTCCATATTCGCTTATCAAATCACCATCTATTAGATATTGCCCTAATGGTAGGGTAGTTGTGTTACCAGTTGCATAAACAAATACTAAGCCTGCTGTCCATTTTTCATTAATTATATAGCTTGCAGTAAATGACAGGTCGTGTCTTCTGTCGTATTTTGCTGGAAAAGGGCTGCCATTATCAATATCGTCAAACATTCTTTCGGTTTTCGACCATGTATAACCAATCCAACCAGTAAATTGACCAGTTCTTTTCTTTAAAAATAGTTCTAATCCATAAGATCGTCCATCTCCAAAAATAAAATAATTGTCGGCATTATCTCCAACGTCATCGCCTGGCATTGCACCATCTGCATATTCAATTAGGTTAAATAAGTCTTTGTAGTAAATTTCGACAGAAGTTTCAAAGTGGTCATTAAAAAAGTTCCTAAAATATCCAGCAGCATATTGACGACCTTGTTGAGGCTCAACAACATCACTGCATGGCACCCAAAGATCGGTAGGTAAAGTGGAAGCAGATAATGAAGCAAGGTGCAAAAATTGTTTGTTTTGCATAAAACTGGCTTTTATTGAGGAGTTTTTATTTAAACTGAACTTAATCGAAAAGCGAGGTTCAATTGAATTATAAAATGCAACACTTTCTCCTTTTTTAAAAACGGTTGAGTCAATATTTGTAAGGAGCATATCGTCTTTGATATATCTTGTAAATGGTCCTCGTTGGTTAAAGATTGCACCTCTTAGTCCACCATAAACTGTAATTCGATCGCTGATTTTAAAATCGTCACCTATATAAATAGCTGCTTCGTGTGCATATTGTTTTTGTGCTATTGGGTCAATTATTTCGGAACCCATGCTTGCACTTAATGAATTAGGCGTAAAAATATGATAAATGTAATTGCCTCCAAATTTGACAGTATGTCTTGGATTAGGTATCCATGTAAAATCTTGTTTTATGTAATAATCTCTAATGCCTGAGTTTTGCACAAATTTAAAACCTCCCATCGGGTCTTCGGAATCTTCCATAATAACTTCTGTTCTAAATTTATAATCAGATGCGACAAGGGTAGTATTAGAAAAGAATTTACTGTTAAAAAGATGATTCCAGCGTAAGGAAGCCATGCCGTTTCCCCAGGGAATATTCATTGTGAAACCTGCGTCAGTACTTTTAAAGGTAAATACATCTTCGCCATAATAGCCACTAAGAAATATTCTATCTTTATCAGAGAATTTATAATTAAGTTTTGCATTCAAATCATAAAAATGATAGCCCGAGCCTTTGAAAGGTGAAGTCTTTTTAATAAAAGGTTTTATTAATACATCAATATAAGTACGACGTGCTGAAACTAGAAATGAAGATGTGTCTTTTTTTATGGGCCCTTCCACTGTAAGTCGTGAGGCTATTGTGCCAATTCCACCTTGGGCTTTAAACTCTCTCATATTGCCGTTATTCATGGTTATGTCCAGAACAGAACTAACTCTACCACCGTATTCTGCTGGCATACCACCTTTGTATAATTCCATTCCTTTTATTGCATCAGCATTAAAAACTGAAAAGAAGCCAAATAGGTGAGCCGCATTGTAAATAGTGGCTTCGTCAAGTAAAATCAGATTTTGGTCGGGACCTCCTCCACGTACATAAAACCCTGAATTTCCTTCGCCAGCCGACTGAACACCAGGAAGTAATTGTATAGTTTTTAAAATATCAACTTCGCCCATAAATGCTGGAAGCGTTTTTACGGTTTCTATTGGCAGTCTAATAACACTCATTTTACTGTCTTCGATATTACTTTTCTTTTCTCCACTGACGATAACTTCATCTGTCATGTAAGCCGAGCTACTTAGTTCTACATTAATACTTTGATCCGAAAATAGTTTTACAGTTTTTGATTCTTCTTTAAATCCGATAAACGAATATGTTAGTTCATATTTGCCATCTGGTAAATTGATTGTATAAAACCCATAAGTATTTGTTGTTGTTCCTGTATTTTTATCCTTGATAATGACATTTGCACCAATTAGCTCTTCGCCCGTACTCTTGTCCTTAATGTAACCACTTATAGTGTGTTTCTGTGCAAATACAACAATCTGAATAAATGACAATAATAGTAATAATACAACGCCTCTTTTCATTCTTGACTTATTAATTTTAACAAATATATCTTTAAATTTTAATAGTTTTTTATCTTTAACAGAAACTTAACAGTTTTATTGTAAAATTGTTAAGATGTACAAAAATAATAATTGTTTAGAATTTTATTAGAGTTTCTAAAAACATTTGGCAATAGTAAAATTCTTGTTATTTTTGTACTTGAAAAATCGGGGTGTAGCTCAGTTGGTTAGAGTACTGGTCTGGGGGACCAGGGGTCGGAAGTTCGAGTCTTCTCACCCCGACTTTTAAAACGCTCGAGTGAGCGAGAGAAACATGTTAGTCTAATCGGATTACACGTTGTTGTCTATCTTAATATTCGATTATGAACGCATTGTTCTTATGTGTTATTTGTTATCCAGCGGAATATAATCTCCTTTCCAAGCACTAAATTTATCAAGTAATTCATCTAGTTCAGCTTGACTATCACTATTGTCAATGTTTAAAACCTCACCATAGTAACTTAAAGAATTATCCTTAGTATTAAATTTTAAATTGGGATTAGTATCAACTGGACCTTTGATAGTTCTTCCATCATTAATCTTTACCTCATTACTTGTAATATCCCCATTCAACGCAAAAGTTTGACCTTTATTCATAATTGTATATTTGCCTGAGAATGTGATTTTCCCAAAAAAATTTATCTCATTTTTAGAACCAGTCATCATCCAATGTGCAACAAAAGTAGAGTCAGTTGAGTTTATTCTAAGAAAAATAACTTCATCCTTTTCAATTTGATATTTCATCCAATGCATTGAAATTTGCGTACTATTTTCTATTTCGTTGCTAGTTGTTCCACAAGCAAATAATAAAACAGAGATTAGAATAATATATAGTTTTTTCATCCTGCGATTTTCATATAAATAACAATTACATATCAAGGGTAAATGTAGTAATTAAAATTTAATTAAAAACCTTTTTGTAAAAAAAGATAGTTTTATTTATTTTTTTTTACTTTTTGCTGTTTCGTATTACAACCGATTTTTAATCGGTTTACAGTTCTTAGTTCTCTGTTAAACAAGTGAGAATGCCGCCTTTTTGAGATTTTAAGTTG
>CAYNKH010000080.1:0-2997 GCA_964397745.1 uncultured Bacteroidales bacterium
AAAAATCTATGACGATTAATTATGAAAATACTGATGAATTTGAAAGATGGAATTACAGATTCCAAAATGGAAACTTATTTGCTCTTCAGCTAAATGCTTATATTACACCTTTGAAAAAACTTCATATTCATTTTGGAGTTGGAGCAATGTATAATACAAGAAACTCATACAACAAAGTAATTAGTTATACCTGGAAAGAAGATCTCTTAAAATTTGACAATATAAAAGGAAGTCAGAATTTTTTCTACTCAGATTTAAGATTAGGTGTTTCGACTAAAATTAAAAAAGTTGACATAACTGTATTTGTTACTAGTCCAAATGTCAATAATTATTCAATCAACTCTTACAGCTTAGATTTAATTATTAAAGCAAGTTGGCAAATATTTTAACCATGAGAAAAGCAGTTATCATATTATCGACCATAATTCTATTTTTACTTTCTTTAACAGGATGTAACAAAGATTTGGAATACAATGCTCGACAAATGAATCATATCATATTAATTAATCCATACGGTTATAACTTGCCAAATAAATTTGTTACAGACATTCGATTCTCAGATGAGTATGGTACGTCTCAAATGGCTAATGATGTTAATTTTATTAAAACATCTACAGACACATTTCTAATGGAAGGACCGCTTTTATGTAGAATATTAGCTACTGAAATCCAAATTTATATTGAATTTACAGAGAATTACTTATATGCAAAAACCTTAAATATTAAGCGTGATTTTATGATTAGTACAGATACTTTAATTTTACCCATAAGCATAGGGTATCCAATTATTGATAACAAAACAATAAACAATATTACTGATACAAGTGCAACAATAAGTTACAAAATAAAAGATGCAGGTTTTTCATTGCTAACCGAAACAGGCATTTATTTAACAAATTTGGATGATAATAATTTTCAAATTCTTGAAGCCGCTTATAACAATACAGATAGCATTTACACCGTTAATTGCAATAATCTTTTGCCTGCAAGTGCTTATAAATTTGTAATTTATTTAATAAACAAAGAAACTAGAGCGGTATTAAATGAGACTTTTTTCTTTACTTTGGAGACAGCCAAGCAATAAAAACAATTATTTCTTTAATCAATTCAAAGACAACACAACAAAATCTAATTTATTCTGTTCTAAAAACAAAACCAAAGAATATGGACTTTAAAAACACACAAGTAGCTTATGCTTACAAAACAAAAAAAGAGCTAAAATCGGCACTTTTTGTTTATCGGATTATTACAAAACCGTTTATGGTTCTTCTTGGAAAAATCTCTTTAAATATTGCACTTTTTCTAAGAATACCAATTAAACCATTTACAAATTTTATGTTTAAACAATTTTGTGGTGGCGAAAATCTCGACGAAGTTCTTAACATATCCGAGAAAATTGGCAAATATCATGTAAAATCTATCCCAGATTATTCTGTTGAGGGAGTTTCGGAAGATGCGGTATTTAACAATCTTATCTCGGAAGTTAAAAAAGTAATTGATTTAGTTGGGATAAACAATGATATACCGTTTGCAGTATTTAAACCAACTGGCTTAATAAATGCAAAATATCTTGAACAATCAACGCCAAATGAGCATCCCGAAGTAGAAGCTTATAACAAAAGAATAGATGAGATTTTATCGTATGCTAATGAAAAAAATGTTAGCGTTCTAATTGATGCAGAAGATTTTATGTATCAGCAAAGGATTGATGAAATATTACTTGATTTTATGAAGAAATACAACCGCGAAAAGCCTATTATTTTTACCACATTGCAAATGTACCGCAACGACAGGTTGGATTATTTAGAGTTTTTAATTGAAATGGCAAAACGCGAAAACTTTAAGATAGGGATAAAATTTGTTCGTGGAGCTTATATGGAAAAAGAACGCCAGAGAGCAAAAGAAGGAAACTACCCCGACCCAATATATTCAACAAAATCTGAAACTGATGCTGCCTACGACAAAGCTATAAAAATATCAGTTGAAAACATTAAGCATATCGAAGTTTTTAATGGTACTCATAATGAAAAATCCGTTATGAATTTAGTTAACCTAATGGAACAACTCAAGCTTAAAAATGACGATAAACGACTTTGGTTTTCTCAACTTTACGGTATGCGAGACAATATTTCATTTAATTTGGCGGCCGAAAAATACAATGTTGCAAAATACCTTCCTTATGGACCTGTTAAAGAGGTAATGCCTTATTTAGTAAGACGTGCCGAAGAAAACTCATCTATGGAATCGCAAGCAAAAGAAGAAATTGTAATGTTAAAACAAGAGATGAAAGCAAGAGCATAATCAATTATAAACTATTTACTATTCTTGTTATTCCATCTTTTATAAGTGGCTCGTTAAAATTTATTAGTAATCCAAGTTTTAACCCTGTTATTCTTAAATATGTTAAAAGTTGTTTTGGGTAAACTGGTATAACCGTTTCAACAGATTTTAATTCAATAATTACCTTATTTTCAACTATCAAATCAGCCCTAAAACCAATTTCCATTTTTTCATTTTTCCAAATTACTGGAATTGCTTTTTGTCTTTCAATATATAATCCTTGATTTGTCAATTCATAATATAGTATTTCTTCATAAACTGATTCCAATAAACCAGGACCAAGTTCTACATGAATATTATAACAAGTATTTATAATTATTTTTGATATTTCGTTTTCTGTCATAATTTTAGTTGTTTGTTACTCATAAAGATACAAAAAATTTATTTCCCGCAAAATCTTTGTGTTTCTGCACCTTTGTGCGAAACCCCTCTGCGGCTTTGCGGCTTTGCGAGAAACAATCTTTGCGGCTTTGCGTCTTTGCGAGAAACCCCTCTGCGTCTCTGCGGCTTTGCGAGAAACAATCTTTGCGTCTCTGCGGCTTTGCGAGAAACCCCTCTGCGTCTCTGCGGCTTTGCGAGAAACAATCTTTGCGTCTCTGCGGCTTTGCGAGAAACCCCTCTGCGTCTCTGCGGCTTTGCGAGAAACAATCTTTGCGT
>CAYNKH010000080.1:3097-12837 GCA_964397745.1 uncultured Bacteroidales bacterium
CTTTGCGAGCACCCCCTCTGCGTCTTTGCGGCTTTGCGAGAAACAATCTCTGCGTCTCTGCGTCTTTGCGAGAAATTAAGTATTAAATTCAATTATTGCAACCTTTTAAAATCATTTTCGTTTAAGCAATAGCAAAAGATATATAACGATGAGGATTAACAAAGATAAAGATATTTTTGGTCGTTGCTGCACAGACTACTACAACGGCGATAAAAACGCACAAATTATTGTACATACAGACATTGCAGAAACCGACATATTACCAGCCGAGCATTTATTTAGGGGTTTTGACCAAATGCCTCATCATGAGCAGACGGCATTACAACAAGCACGTGGCGATATTTTAGATATTGGGGCATGTGCAGGTTCTCATTCACTATATTTACAAAGTTTAGGATATAATGTTACGGCTCTTGATATTTCAGCTGGATGTTGCGAAATAATGACTAATAGAGGTGTAAAAAATGTTCTTTGCGAAGATATTTTTAAACACACTGGAAAAACTTATGACTCTATTTTACTCTTAATGAATGGTATTGGGATTGCGGGAAATCTCTCAAAGTTACCTGTACTACTCGAACATCTAAGAACATTATTAAATCCAGGTGGCAAAATAATATTCGACTCAAGCGATTTGCAATATCTTTATCTCGAAGATGACGGTAGTATTGCCATTCCACTAACTGAAAAATACTACGGAGAACTAATATATAATCTTGAATATAAAAACAAAAAATCAGGAAAATTCAATTGGTTTTTTGTTGACCCTTATACAATTGAAGCAGTTGCTGGACAATGTAATTTTAAAATGCAATTTATAGCAGAAGGGGCACATTACGATTATGTAGCATGTTTGTATTTATAATGGCTCTAAGGCTTTTTACTATTATTTGAATTATATTATCTTTTTAGCGACGAATAAGTTTTTATGAAAAAAGACTGAATTCACAACATCGTTTTTGCATTCTCGTAAATAAAAATAACTTAACTAGTGTCTTAAAGATCCGAGTTTACAAGCTTACTTCGGCAGGCTAGCATATCGCTTTGAAGGCATCTTACTCAATGGACAAACACTACGTAACACTATTAACTGCTTTCGGTTCTACATGCACAGTTGATGTAATGTTTAATTCACTTTTTATTGTTTTTTCGATATCAGTTGCTATTTTATGAGCCTCATCAACAGATAAGTCAGGATGTAGTTTGATATGAAACGTCATTTCTTTATGATCTCCATAATCATGACAATGAAAATGATGTACACCTAAGTCGTTATTATGTTTTTCGACTATAATGCTTCTTACACTTTCGACAACAGATTCGTTAATTGGTTCACCAAGTATTTTGCTTATAGCTTCTTTAATTATTCCAAAAACAGCATAAAAAAGTATCAGAGAAACTATAATTCCAAGCAGAGAGTCCATCCACCAAAAATATGGCTGTAAAAATATTCCAATCATAATTGCAACCGACGACAAGGCATCGCTTCTATGATGCCAGCCATCCGCTTTCATGGCTGTATTTTTAGTTTTTCGTGCTATATAAAACGACATTTGTGCAAGCCCCTCTTTAAAAGCAATTGATATTGCAGTAACAATAATTGCAAGTGTCCCAAATTGAGCAGAACCACCGTCTCTTAATTTGATAATTGAGTCGTGCATAAATTGATAAGCAACAATTGCTAATAAAATCCCAATAAAAATAGCTGCTAAATTTTCCCATCTTCCATGTCCAAAAGGATGCTCTTTGTCGGGTTTTTTTGACGATAATTTGGTGCCAATAATCATTATTATTGAGCTTAATGAGTCCGATAGTGTATGCCAGGCATCAGCCATTAACGACAGCGACCCCGAAACTATACCTGCCCAATATTTAAGTACAAATAACAAAAGATTCACAAAGATTGAAATCCCCCCACCAAGATAATTTTGCTTATTTCGATTATTTCGTGTTACGTGCATAAAAACTTGTTTCAATTGTCAAAATTACAAAAATTAATTACTAATCTATACCGCAGCAAATTAAACAGACAAAATGCCTGTGCGAAACAGGAGAAAATTGAAGAAACCGATAAGAAGCAAAAAAGTTTAACCACATATCGATGCACTGCGATGTGGTTAAGTTATTCTGCAAAATATACAGGAGTTTTTTTTACAACCACTTTTTCCTTTTAAAATACCACATCATTAAAATAAACAAAACAATCATCAGTCCCCAAACCACAAAATAAGCATAATGCCATTCTAATTCTGGCATATATTTAAAGTTCATTCCGTAAATTCCTGCAATAAAAGTGAGTGGTATAAATATAGTAGAGATAATTGTTAGAACTTTCATTACTTCATTTGTTCGATTGCCTGTTCCAGTATAATAAAGTTCAATTAAGCCAGATAGGAGATCTCGATAAATTTCAACATTATCAATAACCTGAATAGTGTGATCATATAAATCACGAAAATAAATAATGTTTTTCTTTTTTATTAAGTTGGAATCAGTCTTTTCAAATCGTGACACAAGCTCTCTTACAGGCCACACAGCATTACGAAGCAGTAGGTTTTCTCGTTTAAGATAATAAATCCTATTCAAAATCTCCTTGTCTGCATTTTCGATCAAATCAGCTTCGTATTTCTCAACTTCTTCGCCAAGATTTTCCAAAAGAAGAAAATAATTATCCACAATAATATCAAGTATTGCATAAAGCAAATAATCTGTGCCGAGTGTTCTTATTTTTCCTGCCGAATTTCTGATTCTATTTCTAAGTGGTTCAAATACGTCTCCAATTTTTTCTTGAAATGATATTAGATAGTTTGATCCCATAACAACACTAACTTGCTCTGAATCAACGCTCCTTGTGTTGGTGTCATAAATTAGCATTTTTATCACTGCATAAACATGCTCATTATAAAAATCAACTTTTGGACGTTGATGTGTATTTAAAATATCTTCAAGAACAAGCTTGTGGATATTAAACTTTTCGCCTATTTTCTTTATAACATTCGGGTCATGAACTCCATTCAGATTTATCCAATAAACATTATTTGAAGCATCTGACACATCAATATCATCAACAGTATCCACAATGGATTCCGAAAAGTTTTCTGCCGAATACTTGATTTGCTCTATTTTAACTTCATGATTTCTTTCATGCCCAGAAAAAATTAGACTCCCCGGCGGTAAACCAGTTTTTGATTTATTTCGTAAATTAATTTTCATAGTTTATTTATTTCCCAAAATTCAACATAATTCTTAAAGTTATTATCGTTGTTTTTAATCAAACCACACTATTTATAAGCGTTATAAACTCTAAGATTGTATCAAACTCTAGTTTTTAATATCAAAGATAAACAAAAACATTTTACTAGCAATATACTTGATTAACTTACTGATAAACAGTTTTAACGACAAATTTGTTAATAAAAATCTAAAATATTTGCTTTATGATTATTATTGCAGTATTTTTAGACTTTTAAACTCAAATGGTCGAAAAATGCAAAAACATGATCAAGTAAAACAAGGATTGATAAACTCAGCTCGAAGAATGTTCGCACGATTTGGCTTTGAAAAAACTACAATGAACGAAATTGCAATGGAGGCTCGTAAAGGGAAAAGTTCATTGTACTATTATTTTTCGAGTAAAGAAGAAGTTTTTCAAGCGGTAGTTGAGTACGAAGCAGAAATCCTAAAAAACAAGCTTTTTACCGCTCTTACTTCAATTGACGATGCTTCTGAACAATTAAGAGCTTATGTAATAGAAAGATTTCAGGGTATCAGAGATTTAGGTAATCTTTATAATGCTTTACGAAACGATTTGTTAAATCATCTCAACTTTATTAAGCATGCACGTCTAAAATATGACCAAATGGAATTGCAAAAACTTTGCGAAATATTAGAAACAGGTAATCGTCAAAATATATTTGAAATTGATGATATTCCTACTGCTGCCGAAACTGTTTTAATGACAATTAAAGCCGTAGAGTTGCCATTATTGTTGGATTATGAAGCTGATGTTTTTGAAGAAAGGCTAAATTCATTGCTTGATATATTTTTTAATGGTCTTAAAAAGAGATAAGTGAAAAGAACATTTTATATATTAATATTTTTGTTGTCGATATCGAATTTGATTATTGCACAATCAGAGACGGACACAATATTTTTGAGTGTTTTGGATTGTCGCGAAATTGCTTATGCGGAAAATTATACAATCCAAACTGCTAAGGCTCAGTACATAATTGCCGAAAATCTCAATATGTCTGCTAAAACTCAGCATTTTGGACAATTAAATCTTGTGGGACACTATCAATTAACAAATAAGCCGTTTCAGGTGTTGAGCGATAATTTATTTATGCCGGTTGTTCCATTTTGGTCAATAGATCAAGCGAGCATGGGATTAAATCCTAATATGTTAGAAAATCCTTTACTTAATGGTATGGTTTTAAATCCACTAACTGGCGAAGTAATGACTGATCCTCAAGGTAATCCACTTTTCCTCTTTTATTCTTATTTGCCTGCCGATCAAATGAAATTTGGTACACATCATAATTTTGTTTTTGGTCCAAGCTTTATGCAACCACTTTATCTTGGCGGAAAAATTAGAAGTTTAAACAAAATTGCACAATCGGGAAAAGAGATTGCATCATACAAAGTGAATATCGAACAAGAAAAAGAAATTTATAAAATTGAACAGGCGTATTGGCGTATAGTCGATTTGCAAGAAAAACAAAAAATCGTTGAGAAATATCTTGAATTGTTAAATAGGGTTTTGTATGATGTCGAAAATCTATATAATGAAGGAATTATTACTCGTGCCGAAGTTTTGCAAGTGAATGTAAAAATAAATGAAGCCAAACTTGATCAAGCAAAAGCAAATAACGGTCTGATGTTGAGCGAGATGGCACTTTGTCAACTAATAGGATTACCTATCGAATCTAAGATATATTTAACTGACACACCCAACGAAATTCAAGCTTTGCCAAACCCTGATGGAAGTGCACAATTAGCATTAGATAGTCGTAGCGAAATTAAAATCTTAGAAGAAACGCAAAAACTGGCTATTGCACAACAAGACATGGCAAGATCAAGGTTTTTACCAAACGCAGCTCTTTCGGCAAACTATTTATTTATAAATCCAAATCCATATAAAGGTTTTGATAAAAGCTTTGGTGCTGATTGGACTGTCGGAATAAGTATGCAAATACCTATAACACATTGGGGCGACAGATTTCACACTATGAACGCATCTAAAGAATTGATACATATTGCTGAATTAAAAAAAGAAGAAGCAAAATCTTTGATAAGTTTAGAAGTTCAGCAAGCATGGTTTAAATATTCTGAAGCTGTAAAGAATTTATCACTTAACGAAAAGTCGGTAGAATTAGCTGAGGAAACTTTACGAATTTCGCAAGATAATTTTGATGAAGGAATGATATCTATTACCAAACTTTTAGAAGCACAAACTAATTGGCATAAAACAAAAGCTAATCTTATCGAGGCCAAAACTCAAGTAAAAATGCTTGAAGTAGAATATAAAATGAAAACAGGTCAATTTTAAACAATCGCATTATGAAAAATACATATATAGTAATATTACTCGGAATTTTGTTTCTGACATTATCTTGCTCTAATAAAGAGACAAATGAAATTGATGAAATTAAGGATGAAAAAATTCCAGTAAAAACATCTGTTGCCATTAAAAAATCGTATGATAAAACCCTTGAATATTCTGGAACTTTTTTCGCAAATAAAGAGGCGAATCTTGGGACTTCTATGCCCGGCAAAATAGAAAAGTTTTATTATCCAAAAGGTACTTATGTAAATAAAGGAAGTGTCTTAGTTGACTTGTCATCAGAATTACTTACTCAAGCACTTATTGAGTATGATGCTATAAAAAAGGACTACGAACGGATTGAGCGTCTTAAAGAAAAAGGTAGTATTAGCGAAATAGAATTCGATCATGTAAAAGCAAAGTTTGATGCGTCGAAAGTTAAAACGGATATGCTAAGAAATAACACAAGTATTGTAGCTCCTTTTGACGGTGTAATTGCTGAATATTTGGTTGAAGAAGGCGAAAATTATTTTTTTACGGTTAATCTTGAGCCTGGATACAGTAATACAAGCGGAGTTTTGCGATTAATGCAACTAAATCCTTTAAAAGTAGAAATTCAAGTTGGAGAAAAAGACATTTCAAAAATACATATAGGACAAGAAGTTAGATTAAGCTGTGATGCTGTTACAAGTGAATTGTTTAGTGGAAAAATTTCGTTTATAAAACCATTTCTTTCAACCACATCGCGTACTGCAGGTGTCGAAATTCAAGTGTCAAATTATGAAGGAAAAATTATGCCTGGGATGAATGCAAAAGTATTTATTGATTATGGCTCTGAAACTGGTGTTTATGTGCCAGTAAATGCAATTTTTAGACAACCCGGAACTCCCGAAGATTACGTATATATTGTAAAAAACGATACCGCTTATAGAACTCGAATTACTAAAATAAAAACCGAAGGAGAGTATGTTTGTGTCGAAGGAGTAAAACAAGAAAGTGTGGTTGTGCTTGAAGGTAAAAACAAGCTACGAGATAAATCCTTAGTTAATATCATAAAAAATTAAATTGCAATGAGATTACCAAAAATTACAGTAAGCCATCCGGTAACAACTTTGATGTTTTTTCTTGCAATTTTGTTTTTCGGATTATTTTCGTGGGTAACATTACCAAAGGATTTGCTGCCTGCAGTTGAGTTGCCAGCTTTAACTGTTGTTACGATATATCCAGGTGCTGCTGCCGAAGATGTTGAAACGCAAGTTACTGATCCAATGGAAATAATACTCGCAGGAACAGAAAATCTTAAAAAACTCACCTCGGTTTCAAAAGAAAATCTATCAATAATTTCATTGGAGTTTGATTGGGGTACAGATGTTTCGGCAGCAGCAAATTCTGCCAGAGACCTTATTGAACTTGTAAATAAAGACCTACCTGCAGATGCAATGAATCCTTATATTATGAAGATTAATTCGTCAATGATTCCTATTGTCGTTTTTACTATAAAAGCTGAAGAAAGCTATAGCGGTTTAGAAAGACTTGCTTATGATAAAATTGTAGATCCTATCACAAAGGTGCCAGGCGTTGGTTCTGCTTTTATAATAGCGCAGCCCACAAGAGAAATTGCCATTTTGGTAAATCCTAGTAAACTTAAAGCTTACAATCTTAATATTGCTGCCATTGCAACGGTTCTTAAAGCATATAATATTAGTATCCCTGGAGGAAATATTAATTTTGGGAAATTTGACTTTTCTGTAAGAGTACCTGCCGAGATTAAGAATATTGAGGAAATCAAAAAAATTCCGCTAATTGGATTTAATAATAGAATAATTCGTCTCGAAGATGTTGCCGAAATATCTGACGATTTTAAAGAAAAAGACGAAATTGCTTATGCAGACGGTCAAAAAGCAATAGCTCTATTTATTCAAAAGCAAACTGGCACAAATACCTATGAGGTTTATAAAGGAATAATGAAAAAAATGGCGGAGATAAAAAAAGATCTGCCAGCTGATGTAAAAACTAATATTGTGTTTGATACATCTAAAGTAATACTCGAAGTAAATAATAGTTTACAATCAACTATTTATTATGCAGCTATTTTTGTCGTTTTTGTCGTTTTTGCTTTTATGAGAGAATGGCGAAACAGTTTGATTGTTATTTTAACTATCCCATTCTCGATGATGACGGCATATATAACAATGAAAGTTGCAGGATTTACAATTAATATCTTCTCCTTAATGTCGCTAATTGTCGCAATTGGAATGGTGGTAGATAATGCAATTGTTGTACTCGAAAATATAAATAGACATATTGATAACGGAGTAAAGCCCAAAGAAGCAGCAGTTTTTGCAACTGGCGAAATGGGGAAAGCAATTACAGCTTCGACGCTTACAACAATTTCTGTTTTTATACCCTTAATTTTTGTTGGCGGAATTGTAGGAATATTATTTAAACAACTTGCAATTCTTGTTACTGTAACAATGTTAGCTTCCTTAGTAACAGCTTTGGCTCTAACACCTATGCTGTCTTCTTTATTATTAAAACCAAAACATTTAAAACCTAAAAAAAGAAGCCGTTTATTTAGATTTAGCGAAAATATTTTTATCGCTTTTGAATCATTATACGCAAAAACATTACGTTCGTTTGTTAAAATTAAAGTCCTTGTTGTAGTTATTGCATTAGCAATTTTTGGTGTAACCATGTTTTTAGCTTCAAATATGGGCACCGATTATATCCCAGATATGGATGCAGGCGATGTGATAACAACAATCGAAACCGAAGTAGGAACTAATGTTAGAGAGACAGAACGCATTGCAAAAATGGTTGAGCAAATATATATTGATGAGGTTCCCGAAATGATTTCTCAATATACTGTTATTGGACAAACAGAATCAAATTTTTTATCAAGTATAGGATTTGCCGAAGGTAAAAATAAAGCAACTATTAGTGCCGGGCTTTGTCTTCCGCAAGATCGCAATCGAAGTGCAAGCGAAATTGCAAGTATTATTAGGTCTCGGCTCGCACAAATACCCGAAATAGAGAATTATCAAGTTACTGGTGGCTCGCTTATGCAAAATATGTTGCTTGGAAGTTCAAAATCGATAGAAATTAAAATTACTGGTAGAGATTTTGAAAAAATTAATCAAACTGCACTTGAAATACATTCGCTAATGGAAAATACCAATGGTCTTAAAGATGTTGAAAACACAATAGACCGAGGTAAATCCGAATATCATATTATTATTGATAATGATAAAGCATCGCAATATGGACTAAATGCTGCTTTAATTGGAATGCAGGTACGACAAAGTATATACGGAGCTGAAGCTGGCACTTACAACGAAGATGCAAACTCATATAATATGATTGTTAGATATGATAAGTCGGCTCGTGCAAATGTTTCTGATTTAGATAATATCCTTTTGACAAATCTTATTGGAATGCAAATGCCACTTTCGGCTGTAGCTCAAATAACCGAAGGATATGGACCATTAGAAATTAAACACGAAGCACAATCACGAATTGTTACAGTGGGAGCAGAGCTTGATGGAATTACGCTTAGCGAAGGTGCAGTACTTGCTAAAAACATCATCGATAATTATGATAAAGATCCTTCGGTTTACCTTAATCTTGCAGGTAAAGTTGGTGACCAAAAAGAATCTTTCGGAGACCTTAGTATTGTATTTATAATTAGCATAATGTTGGTTTATATGATTATGGCTTCGCAATTTGAATCCTTTAAAGACCCATTTATTATTTTATTCTCAATTCCTTTTTCTCTTGTTGGAGTTGTGCTTGCTTTTGTAATAACAGGTTTAAATCTAAATATTGTAACTTTTGTTGGAGTAATTATGCTTATGGGTATTGTTGTAAATAATGGGATTGTGCTTGTTGATTATACAAATCTTTTAATCGCTCGGGAATATAGCATTACTGATGCAATTGTAGAAGCCGGGAGATCACGCCTCAGACCAGTTTTGATGACCTCTTTAACTACAATTTTAGCAATGATTCCAATGGTATTTAGTAAAAGTATAGGTTCTGAATTATGGGGACCACTTGGGGTTACAATTATCGGCGGTTTATTAGTGTCAATGATTATTACACTTATTTTAGTACCCTGTTTTTATGGAGTAATGAATTTTAAAAAATTTAAAAACAACTAATTATGAGAATGATATACATAAGCTGTAATGTGAGTATG
>CAYNKH010000081.1:0-12756 GCA_964397745.1 uncultured Bacteroidales bacterium
CATATACCAAGGAGCGATACAGTTCATATAAACTGAATTTTCGTTTAAATTCATCTCTTTGTATTACTGATTCTGATAGACTTGTTTTTTTAGTCATCTGTATTGATTTTTAGTTGTAATTTGGTAATTTTAAACAGTATCTTTACTGTAACAATTAGGACAAAGTTTTTGAAGAATTATCAAACCATTTTCCAATGTTTCTAATTCATTCTGGCTTAATTGAAACAAAAACGTATCTATATGATTATCAACAGCTTTGTTGATTTTTGATGTTATTAGACTACCTTTTTCTGTTAGTGTGATGTAAATTTTTCTTCTGTCATTATGGTCATTTGTACGATTTACATATCCCATTTTAATTAATTTTTCTATTAATGCGGTCATTTGAGGTTTTGTAATACTCAACATATCAACAAATTCTGTAATATATAAGTGTTGATTTTCCTCCAATAGCTTCAAAACAGCAAAATGCTGATGTGAAAAATCAACTTCTAAGTTTTTTATAATGGATTTAACAAATTCGTTATTTAAGTTCCTGCAAATCTTAGTGGGAATATCCATTAAAAGTTTTTTAAGTTCTTTATTATTCATAAATTTTTTACAGATGGTTCATAATGTAAATAGTTCATTTACGGAACAAAGTTAATTTTAATTTTAAACAAACCAAAACAAAGTTAAAAATAATGATTGGTTTTTGGATATGACAGCATGAATCTTAATGGATTAGCGGCTAAGGGTTTGTCAAATAATAAAGTATGCAGAATTGACGAAGATATTTTGTTGTTTTATAATCCCTTTATTGATTAGAGGTATTTTCTTAGATACTGTGTAAAAATAAAAATTTTCTAAATCCATGTAATATTACTAATATTGTAAGTTTTTTAATAACTATATTATAGGTGTAATGATGAAAGTAAAAATAGTAAATAAATCAAAACATAAATTGCCTGCATACAGTACTAAACACTCTGCTGGTGTTGATTTACGTGCAAATCTTACTGAACCGGTGGTTTTAAAATCACTCGAAAGGCGTTTAATCCCAACAGGTTTATTTATTGAGCTTCCTGTGGGATATGAAGCACAAATACGTCCTCGCAGTGGATTAGCGTACAAACACGGATTAACAGTTTTGAATTCACCAGGTACAATTGATGCCGATTATCGTGGTGAAATTGGTGTAATTCTTGTTAATTTATCGGACACTGATTTTACTATTGAAGATGGGGAAAGAATTTGTCAAATGGTAATTGCAACACACGAACAAGCTGAGTGGAAAGAGGTCGAAATACTTAACGAAACTACACGTGGTGCTGGCGGATTTGGACACACAGGAGTTAAATAAAAACATGAGACACAACATATTAGTATAATCTGTGTTAAATATTGAAAATAAAATTTTATGAATATAATTATTCCAATGGCAGGTATGGGAACACGAATGAGACCACACACTCTTACAGTTCCAAAACCGCTTATTGAACTTGCAGGCAAAGCTATCGTACATCGTCTTGTCAAAGGCATAGCTGAAGTATGTGCAGAAAAAATCGAGGAAATTGCTTTTGTAATTGGTGATTTTGGTAAGGATGTCGAAAAGCAGCTTGTTGATATTGCAAATAGTGTTGGTGCAAAAGGGAAAATTTATTACCAGAGAGAAGCTTTGGGTACTGCTCATGCAGTTTGGTGTGCTGCTCCAGCTTTAAAAGGTAAAACCGTTGTGGCTTTCGCCGATACGCTTTTTTATGCAGATTTTAAAATAGATGCTGAGGTCGATAGTATTATTTGGGTAAAAAAAGTTGAAAATCCTCAAGCTTATGGTGTTGTTAAAACTAATGATGAAGGGGTAATTGATGAATTTGTTGAAAAGCCAAAAGAATTTGTTTCTGATCTTGCAATAATAGGAATTTATTATTTTAATGATGGCGATAAATTAAGACAGGAATTAATCAATATTGTTGATAATGATATTCGCAAAAGTGGTGAGTATCAATTGACTACAGCTCTCGAAAATCTGCGACTTAAAGGTTTTAAATTTGTTCCTGGTGCAGTGGACGAGTGGTTAGATTGTGGAAATAAGGACATTACCGTAGAAACTCATCAACGAATACTCGCCAGAACTAAAGGTGCTGCAAATATTACCAAGTCGGCGCTAATAACTAACTCGGTAATTAACGAACCTTGCTTTATTGGCGGAAATGTTGAAATAGAAAATTCCGTTATTGGTCCTTTTGTTTCAATTGGAGATAATTCTCGTGTATCAGACTCAATTATAAAAAATTCGATAATCCAAAAAGAAACAACAATCGAAGATGCTCTTATAACTGATTCAATGATAGGTAATTATGTGAGATTTAAGGGTAAAAAGATAGATTTAAGTATAGGGGATTATAATCAGTATGAGATTAAATAAAACAAAAATAAAAAGAGTAATTGTTTCAGCTTTGTCTATATGTTTCATAGCGATTGTGTTATCTTTTGGCACATCTTGTAGTATGCTTAAAGGCAAGTCGGCAAAAGAAAAAGAAGACCCCAGAATCAAGGTTTTTAATTTTAATTATTATTTTCTTGAAGCCAATAAGCAAAAGGTATTAGGTAATTTTGAGGAAGCTTTAAGAAATTATACCGCTGCTATGAAGGTTGATGATACACAATCGGCCGTATATTACGAAATTGCTGGCATTTTGAATATGGCTGGCGATTATGCTGGTGCCGTAGATTATGCCGAGAAAGCCGTAAGTTTTGATAATACCAATAATGAGTATTATAAATTGCTTTTAGCTTATCTGTATCAGAATAATAACTCGGTAGATAAAGCGGCTAATGTTTATAAAGAGCTTATTAAATTGTTTCCAAAAAAAATAAATTATTATTTTGAATTGTCAAATATCTTTATGAGTTTAGGCGATACAAAATCGGCATTAAAAATACTTGACGAAGCTGAAAAACATTTTGGGATTAATGAAATAATCTCACTCGAAAAAGAAGCAACTTATAATAATATTGGTAATTTTGATTTAGCAATTGCAGAGATGCAAAAATTGGTTAATAAATATCCAGATAATACGAAATACAAAACTTTATTGGCAGAATCTTATGTTAATTCAGGTAAATATGACCAAGCAAAAGCTGTTTACGCATCAATAGATGAAGATCAAATTACTGAGGGCATAATTTATTTTTCAATGGCGGATTTTTATCGAACCCAAAAAGATTTTGAAAACACTTTTAAATATCTTGCTATTGGTATTGCCCGTGATGATGTTGAGCTTGATATTAAAGTTAGAATTATGTTGCAAATGCTTGATATAATGGGGGATAGTAATTATATTATCGGCAACATGAAGTATTTGATAGAACTGATAACTGAAAAATATCCAGATGAACTTAAAGTTAGAGCTTTAAGCTCTGATTATTATATAATAACTGGAGATTATGTGTCGGCACAAAAGGAATTTGATGTAATACTTGCTAAGGATAAATCAAAATTTCAAATTTGGGAACAAGCATTACAACTTGATTTTGCACTTAGGGATATGGATAAATTGTACGAAAGAAGCAAGGAGGCAATAAGTTTATATCCTAATGTTATTGAATTGTACAAATACTATGTTCCAGCAGCTTATTTTACTGAAAATTATAGTGATGTGGATGAGGCGGTAAGTTATGCGTCACAGTTTTTGTCTAATGATCAAATGGTTCTACTTGAGTTTTTAACAATGCAAGGAGATGCTCTGCATAAAACTAATGAGCATCATAAGTCAGATTCGGTTTATGAGTTAGTTTTATATAAAGATGCTGAAAATATTACGGTGCTAAATAATTATTCTTATTTTCTTGCCGAAAGGGGGCAAAAGCTTGATAGGGCTTTAGAGTTAAGTTCAAAACTTATTGAGTTGTTAGATGTAGATAATGCAATATATTTTGATACCCATGCATGGGTCTTGTTTAAGAATAAACAATATGATGAGGCCTTGATTTTTATTAATAAAGCAATAAATGTTGATGTGAAAAATCCAGTTTATCTTGAACATCAAGGAGATATTTTGTTTAAGCTTGGCAAGATAGATAAGGCGGTAAAGTCATGGGAAAGTTCAGTGGAATATGGTAATGATTCGTCTGTAATTAAAGATAAGATAAAAAATAAATCAATTGATAAGTAAAGTGGGGAAACGAATTATTAAATATATTTTTATTTTATCGGGATTGATATTTTTGTTTGTATCGTGTAAGGTCGCTTTTGTTGGTGGGCGAAAAGGTGAGAATATACGTCCGCCAAAGTTGTATCGCGAATTATTAGATAATCAGTTTGAATATAACAATCTTAGTTTAAAGTTTTCAGCCGATTTTTTTATCGGAGAGGAAAAACAAGAGTTTAGCGGAATGATACGTATGAAAAAGGATACTGCTATTTGGATTAGTCTGAGATCCTATAATATCGAAGGTGCAAGAATGCTTATTACAAAAGATTCAGTTAAATTTATTAATCGTTTAGATAAAACTTATTACACTGGAGGTTTTCTTTTTTTGACAGACCGCTTTGATATGGATTTGGATTATAATATGATACAAGCAATTATTACTAATTCGTTTTTCTTTTATCCACAAACAGAGGACGTTTCAAAAGCGATTTCTAATTTTAAACCATGTTATGATTCGAGCTTATATTGTATGAGTTCAATTTCGCAGCGAAAATATGAAAAGTTTTATGTTGATGAAAAAAACCCAGAACGATGGGAACGTAAGTTGGAGAAAGAGATTAGCGACACGGTGGGAGCTGGTTTTGGTGAGATTAGTTTTCAGGCAAACGATTTTGTATTTCAGTTTGTAAAAGTTTTACCCGAGCTTTTTAGGATAAACGACATGTTTGTTGAGAATTATATACAACAACAATCCTTATATGTGGAATATGGAAAACAGTACCTTGTTGGCAATCAGTATTTCCCGCATCAAATAAATATAGAAATTACAACACCCAGATTTGCACCACGGCTTGCTATAGATATCGAGAGCATCACAATAGATGCCGAATCAATGTCGTTACCTTTTAAGATAAGTGAAAAATACGAGAAAATTGAGTTATGAATAAAATATCGTACATAATACTTTTGATAGTCTTTGGCTTTGTGGGTTACAATACTGCACTTAGTCAATCGAAAACCGATTTAGAAAATAAGAAGAAAAAAACATTGGAGGAAATTAGCTATACCAATAAATTATTAAAACAAACTAAAGAAAGTCAAAAGGAATCTTATAATAGCCTACTATTAATTAGTAAAAATATAAATTCTCGAAAGGATCTGATACAAAATATTAATGACGAAGTTTCTTATTATAATCAGCGTGTTGTCGAAACAGAATTGATTATTACTATTATGCAGGATGATATTGAAATACTAAAACAAAAATATGCTAATATGATTAAAGTTGCATGGAAAAATCAAAACAAATATAACGATATTATGTTTGTTCTTTCAGCTGAGGACTTTAATCAAACTTATTTGCGTTTAAAATATATGCAGCAGTTAGCAGAGTTTAGAAAAAAGCAGTTTTTGGCTATAAATTCTGTAAAAGCAGTTTTAGAAATTCAAATTGCGAAACTAAATGAGGCAAAGCTCGCTAAAACACGTTTATTAAATGAAGAAAAAAAGGAATCACAAAAATTGATAAAGGAACAACAAAATAAGGAGACAACACTTGCAAATCTTAAATCACAAGAGCAAGAACTTAAAAATAAATTGCAAGAACAACAAAAACAGATGGCACAATTACAACGAGAAATTGAAAAGTTAATTGCTGAAGAGGCAAAGCGTTCATCTGGTTCTAAGACAGGGAAATATGAGCTTACACCTGCCGAAAAAATTGTTAGTGCTAATTTTGATAAGAATAAAGGACGGTTACCTTGGCCAGTTGAGAGAGGAGTAATTACAAGTTCGTTTGGTAAGCAAACCCATCCGATTTTGAGAAATATAACGCTCGATAATAAAGGAGTCGATATTACAACTACGACAGGTTCTACTGCAAGAGCAATTTTTGACGGAGAGGTACGAAAAGTTATTTCAATCCCTGGAGCTCAAAACGGAGTCATAATTCGACATGGTCAATACCTAAGCGTTTATACAAACCTTGATAATATTTATGTCTCTGTTGGCGAAATGGTAGTTACAAAGCAAGCTCTTGGTGTTATACATACCGATAAAACTGAAAACAAAACTGTTTTGCATTTTGAAATATGGAAAGTAATGCAAGTATCTACACCTATGAATCCAAATTATTGGTTGGCAAAATAATATGACTGAAACGAACTATGAAATATTATTAAAAAAACTTGATGCTTTTATTAAAAAATATTACATCAATAAAATTATTAAAGGGCTTTTACTTGCTGCTACTGTCTATCTTGTGTGGTATCTTATTATCGTCATTGCTGAATATTTTGGACACTTTAGTGTAGGATTTAGAACGAGTTTAGTCATAACTACAGCCGTACTTTATTTAGTGATTTTTGTGAGAATGATTTTAATTCCACTATTAAATTTATTTAAGATTGGTAAAGTTCTTGACTATGAGCAAGCAAGCAAAATTTTAGGCAAACACTTTTCAGAGGTAGCAGATAAATTACAAAACACTCTTGAATTAAAGCAGCTTAAAGAAAAAGATCATGCCTCAAAAGATATTATTATTGCAAGTATCAACCAACGAACACAAACACTTAGCCCAATTCCTTTTTTATCTGCTATAAATTTAAAGAAAAACTTTAAATATTTTAAACTGTTGGGGCCTGTTTTTGTTCTTTTAATATTACTTTTTGTTGTTTGGCCTGGCATGTTTTCCGATGCAACCGAGAGGATTATTAATTTTAATACCCATTACACTCAACCAGCACCGTTTAGTTTTGAGTTGTTAAATGATTCGTTGGTCGCAAAAAAAGGAACAGATTTTATTGTAGAAGTTAGTGCTAAGGGTTCTTATTCGCCTGATCAAGTGCTTATAAATTATGGGGGCAACGATTTTTATATGGAAAAAAAATCGACAGGAGTGTTTCAATACAAATTTAGTAATCTTAATAATAGTGTCCGTTTTAATATGTCAGCCGCAGGCATATCCTCAAAACATTATGAAATAGAGGTGTTGCCAGCTCCTTCAATTTTGGATTTTGAGGTTTTTGTGGATGCTCCAAATTATACAGGTATCGAAGATAGAAAATATCAAAATTCTGGCGACCTTAATGTGCCTGTTGGCTCAAAGGTTTTTTGGACTTTTAATACACTTAACTTAGATAAACTAAATGTAGTTTTTGATTCGATATCCATTGAGGCTGTACAAAATCAAAAGAAATTTCAGTTAGAACGTGTTATTTTAAAGTCTTGTAATTATACCGTAAATGTGGAAAATGAATTTTTCAAAGATAATTCAGGTATAAATTATCAGATTAGCGTTGTTCCAGATTTGTATCCCACAATAAGTGTAAAGAATTTAACTGATACGGCTCGTTTTGCGGTGGTTTATTACAATGGATTTATTGATGACGATTATGGGTTTACGAGTTTAAAATTTGTATGTAAACCTAAAGAGAAAAGTGATACTCTTATTAAAATCCCTATTCCTTTCTCAAAAAGGATTAGCTCACAGGATTTTTATTTTGCATTCGATTTTAGTTCTTTAGATACTGATGGAAACAGAATCGTTTATTATTTCGAAGTGTCTGATAATGACGGTGTTAATGGAGCAAAAACTACACGCACACGTGAAATGGAGTTTTTAATACCTGGAGCAGACGATTTGCAGGATATGAGTTCGAAAACTAATAAAGAGACAGAAGAAAAAATAGATCAAGCCAAAGATGTAAGTTTCCGAATTAGAAAAAATGTTGAAGAATTGCAGAAGAAATTGATAAATGAGCAAATGACAGCTTACGAGCGTAATCAAATGATGGAGCAGATTATGCAGGATCAAGCTAAACTTGACCAACTGATGAGTGAAATTTCGCAGGAACAATCAAAAATGCAGCAATTTAAAGAGCAATTCAGTAAGAATGAGGAAATGTTGCAAAAGCAGGAACAAATTAACGAGCTGATGAAAAACCTTATGGATAAGGAAATGATGAAGTTGATGGAGGAACTGCAAAAGCTTATGGAGGAGTTTGATAAAGAAGAGTTTTTCAAAATCGCTGACGATCTCAAATTTTCGGCAGAAGAAATGGAAAAACAGATGGATAATACTCTCGAATTGCTAAAAAAAGCCGAAGTAGAAGAGAGAATTAATAAATCTATTGATGATCTTGAGGAGCTTGCTAAGGAGCATAAGGAACTTTCGGAAATGACTAAAGACAAGGAATTGAGTCAAGAAAAGCTTCAGGAAAAGCAAGAAGAACATATAAAAGAGTTCGAGGATATTAAAAAGGAGTATCAAGAGACCTTAGAAAAGAATGCAGAGCTTGAAGAACCAATGCAAATGGACGATTTTGATGAGCAGATGCAAGAGATTTCCGAAATGATGGAGCAGGCAGAACAAGAAATGCAAGATAATAAAAATAAAAAAGCAGCAAAATCTCAGCAGGAGGCTTCTGAAAAAATGCAGAAAATGAGTGAGCAGATGCAATCTATGATGGATGCTCAATCTATGGAACAAATGATGGAAAATCTTGAGGATATACAGCAAGTTCTTGCAAATCTTTTGACTTTTTCATTCGATCAAGAAGATATTTTATTACAGCAAAAAACATTGGGCTTACGAGACCCAAGATTTAGAGAATATATTGTTAAACAAAAAAACGCACAAAATAATTTTGATATTATTCGAGACTCGCTAAATGCAATGTCGTCGCGTATTCCAGAATTAGGACCATTGGTGGCCAAAGAGATATCGGATATCTATAAAAATCTAAATCTTATTATGAGTGAAATTGGCGAAAATCGTCGATACTTAGTAGAGGCATCGCAGCAATTGGTGATGACATCTGCAAATAATTTGGCATTGTTGCTTATGGAAATGTTAGAGCAAATGCAACAGCAAATGGCTATGCAAAAGAGTGGTGAGGGACAATGTAATAATTGTAAAAATCCAGGCCAAGGAAAACCAAAAGGGCAAATGAGAGACATGCAGAAAGGAATGAAGCAGCAGATGCAAGATATGATTGACCAAATGAAAGAAGGAGGGAAAAAGCCTGGTGGCAAAAATAGCGAGCAGCTTGCAAAAATGCTAATGCAACAAGAAATGATGCAACAAATGCTAAACGACATGATGAATAGTGGTATTAGTCCGCAAGCAGCTAAACTTTTACAAGAGATAAATCGAATGATGAATGAAAATCTTAGCGATATTATAGATGGTAATATTACACCTCAAACAATTAATAGACAAGAAAATATATTGACCAGATTATTGCAGGCTGAAAATAGTGAAAGAGAACGAGAAATTGACGACAAACGAAAATCAAACGAAGCAAAAGACTATCAGTTGAGCAATCCTGATGAAGCCTTTAAGGAAAAAGAAACCGAACTTCGTTTTAATGAACTGCTGCAAATGTCTAATGTGAAATTGAGGAGTTATTATAAAACAAAATATAAAGAGTATCTTAAAACATTAGGCACAAATTAGTTATGAGTATCGAGTTTTTTAATGAGGATGTACAATTGCCCGAACTTGATTTTGAAAAAATTAAGATGTGGGTTGTACAAATTATTGAAAAATATCAAAAACAAGTAGGAGACATCAATTATATATTTTGTTCCGATGAGTATTTGCTTGAGATTAATCAAAAACATTTGAATCATGATTATTTTACCGATATAATTAGTTTTAATTATTGTGAGAATAATGTGATTTCGGGAGATGTTTTTATTAGCACAGATCGAGTTAATGAAAATGCAAAAACATACCAAACTGGTGATACAGAATTACTGCGTGTTATAATACATGGCGTGTTGCATTTTATTGGGTTCGATGATCAAACTAAGGAGGAAACACAAAAAATGCGTCTCGCCGAAGATCAAGCCATCGAAAAGATTATTGGTTAATATTCTATTTTTGAGGATGAGATTGTCTGTATTGTACTGCTTTAGAGTAATAATAATTTGCTTTTTCTATATTTCCGTTAGCACTAAAGTACTGGTGCAATGTCATGCCAATATTAAAATTTCCATTAAATTTTTCAAAAGCGATTTCCCAATTTTCAATTGCTTTAACAGTATCTCCAGATAGCAGATAGTAATTGCCTTTTTCAACATAAGGAACATCTATTTGTGAGTTTATTGATATTTCAAAGTCCGAAACTTTTATTGCAAGATCGAATCGCTTTACCATTATAAAATAACTCTTTATATCATCAAGAACCGCTTTATTTAAGTTCTGTGTTTTAAGGTTTTCTAATGCTAAGAGGTAGTTTTTTGTTGCCTCGATTGTATCTCCAGTTTCTAACTCTGATTTGGCTGTAAATAAATAAGCCTTATCTAATTCTTTATCTTTAAAATTTAAATTTTTATTTACATAATCATTCAAGTCTTTTATTGATTGTTCATATTTCCCGAGATAATAATTTGAAATACCCCTATTAAGGTATGATGCTGCAACGCTTGAGTCTGCTGCGATACTTTTAGAAAATTGCTTTGCTGCAAGTTCGTAATTTTTATAAAGAATCATGTTTATGTAACCAAGGTTATGCCAAGGGTTAGAGTAAGTAGTGTCAATATGTGCAGCCTGTTGAAAGTGTTTAGTGGCCAATTCTATTTGGTTTTTATAATTATTTATAGGGATGTTGTTTTTAATAGCACTGTAAACCTCTCCAATTAGCATGTTGGCGTAAATTGTGTTGGCTTTTGCTGAGTTCTCTAAATATTTAATATCATGTTCATATAGTGTTGCTCGGTCTGTCCAATCAGCGTTGCGATTTATGGTAATTAGGCTATTTGGCAAAATTATTATTAGAGCAAGAACAATTGTTTTATTTCTGACAGATTTAGTGTAGGCTTGATCTTGTTTTATTTTTAATATTTTTAATAATATTGCAATAGCGACTATACTAAAACCTATACTTGGAACAAACAGCATACGTTCGGCAATAATCCCCGTAAGAGGAAAAAAAGTATTAGCAAAAGGGAAAATTGCAATAAAATAAAACAAAATGCCATAAGAGATAAAGTTTCGTTTGTTAAATTTGATGAAGGCAACATATAGTAAAAACAAGTGAAATAATAAACTCAAAAGGACAATAATATTAGTCATATTGACATCAGGAATCATTTTGTAACCATAGTAAAATCTCAATGGATGCGGAATTAGAAGTAATTTTGCATAATATCCCAAGCTATATATTGCGATTGCAGTCTTTTCTCCAACCATGTCTGTTGCAAATGCAGGGTTTTGCCATTTGTAAACTGGTGCGTTCGTTTCTGGTAGAGATTGTTTTGGAACAAAATAGGTTACAGCCAACGCAACTCCTCCTAAAAACACTATTACTAAAACAGATATTACCAATTTGCGGTTGAGATTTTCAAAAAACCTAAAGTTGATTTCAGAAGACTTATCTTTACTATTAAGACTTAATAATAATAATACTAATACGAATAACGAACTTAGGTGCGAATTGAAAATTGGCGATAGAGTTAACATAATAAGGCTCAATGTCCATAAAAACACATTGCGTTTCGAGGCAATTATTTTATTCTCAGTTTTGCGATTTCTTATTAATATATAGGTATAAACTAAAATAAATGCAAACCATACAAAATATTCATTTATTGGACTCTCCCAATTGTGTACATTTATTTCTGTGTTATTAATGATGTTAAAATTATCGATAATAGCGATGAAAAGCAAAATCAGTACTAATAGCACCCATTTGAGTTTTGCGTTTGCATCAAGTTTTTTATCGTTTTTTTTTATTTTTATTATTTGAAGTATTTTGATGTCTGTTTTGAAGAAAATAATTGATAAGGGGATTAAAACAATAAATACAATAGCCGATTCTTTTGCTAAAAAAGCTAATGAAAGTGACATTACAGAGATAATAATATTCCAAATCTTTTTAGTGTCATAAAATTTTAGAGCGTAAATAGCTGAGACTAATCCAAAAATTAAACTAATAATCTCTTCTCTGTTTTTTATGCTAAGTATCACTTCAGTATGTATAGCGTGGGTTTGGAAAACTAATACAATTAAGAAAGATATCCATATAGATAAATTGGGAAACGTTCTTTTTAGTAAGTTTTGTAAGAAGTGGAACAAAAGCACGCATGAGATTATATAGTAAATGATATTAAATAAGTGGGCAGTATGAGGGTTGCTTCCAAATACTTCATATTCGACAGCATAAATAGCAATAGTTAGTGGTCTGTAGCCAAAGTATTGTTCGTCTCTGGTATTATATCTTGATTTGAATATGTCGGGGATACCACGAAATCCTTGTTCTACAAGTTCGTGGTTTTCGTAAACATAGTCATCGTCAATATTAAAGCTGTTTTGTATCGACTGTCCATACAAGAAAAAACCTACAATTGCTATTATGATGTAATAAAATACATGGTTTTTTTTGTTAATATGTGATATTGCGTTCTGTTTTTTGTTCACAGTTGATAAAATTTGGAGTAAAAATAAGAAAAATGATTAGATTAATTACTAAAAACAGATTTAAAAAAATAAAATAAAAAGTTTTTTAATCAGTAAGCATCAACAAATCAGAGAGTTGGGGTGTGCGGCAAAAAAATAATTAAAAAAAAGCATAAAAAGTTTTGGTGGGAATGAAAAAGTATCTATTTTTGCAAT
>CAYNKH010000082.1:0-12754 GCA_964397745.1 uncultured Bacteroidales bacterium
AATACAAGATTCTGAGGGCTTTTTAAAATTCCAACTTTCGGATGCTAGTGATTTTTTTTGTAAAATAATAATATCTTGATATCTTGTTCGTAATAATTGTAATGCTGATATGTTGCTGTGTTGACAGATGTTTTGAACCAACTTGTAGGTGTGAAGTATGTTAAATTACATATAATATCCAAACATGTTTTTATTGGAGTTTAACCTAAGCACATTGTGGGAACTAAATGGTAAATCTAGACAAGTTTGGCATCAAGAATTTAACAATATAGGAAAATAAATATTATGGCACAAAAGACAATAAATTTGAAGTGCTTATATCATTGGCTTTGTGAAGGGTAAAATTTAATAAAAACATATTTGGGAATAATTAAAAACACAGTTTCCGCTTAATAAAAATCAACCAATAATTGATTTGCAAAAAGCACATGGAATTATTGTTTGACAATCCTTAACTACAATATTTGACAAGTTCCGTAAATAATTATACAAAAATAATGATAACTTTGCAACGCAAGAAAACTATTACTTGTAAGTTAAAACAAGTTTTTTGCAAATTATAAATTTAAAGTGAAATATTATTAAAATGGACAAGAGACTGCAAGAATTTAAGCGTTTATTAGACATCATGGACGAGTTGCGTGTGAAATGCCCCTGGGACAGTAAGCAAACGAATCAGAGCCTGCGAACTTTGACAATAGAAGAAGTCTTTGAGCTTGCCGAAGCCGTAGCCGAAGAAAATAATGAGGAAATTAAGAATGAGCTTGGGGATATTCTTCTTCATATAGTTTTTTACGCTAAAATTGGCGAGGAAAATTCAAGTTTTGATATTGCAGACGTTATTAGTGGTATAAATGAGAAATTAATATACAGACATCCCCATATTTTTGGAGATGTAAATGTACAAACAGCAGAAGATGTAGAAGAAAATTGGGAGCGTATAAAACTTAAAGAAGGTAAAAAGAAAACTGTCCTTGGCGGAGTCCCTAATAGCTTGCCAGCATTAATTAAGGCACATCGAATTCAGGATAAAGCCAGAGGAATGGGATTTGATTGGGATGAAAAAGAACAAGTTTGGGATAAAGTATTGGAAGAGTATAACGAACTTATGCAAGAAATACAAACTGGCTCTCAAGAGGATATCGAAAACGAATTTGGAGATTTTCTTTTTTCAATGATTAATGCAGCACGACTTTACGGTATCAATCCCGAAAATGCTCTCGAAAAAACGAACCAAAAGTTTATAAAACGATTTAATTATCTCGAACAACAAACAATTACTCAAGGCAAAGACCTTAAAGATATGCCACTTACAGAAATGGATAAAATCTGGGAAAAAGCTAAAAAATGGGACTAATACCATTAATTATATAGGGATTGTTAAATTATGAAATATGGAGAATTGACGAAACTATCTTGGTATTTTATCTATAGCAAGTAAATAAACTGACTTTAATAAGAACGTAGCACATTTTGATAATTATTGGAAAATATGTTTTAACATCCACCGAAATGTTTTTTTACACTTGTGTTTTGTTTGCAGGAGTGAGTTTTTTAACACAAGTAATCTTTCATATATTGGTCAATCTAAAACTTGCAAACGTACAAACTGTACCTATTACAGGTATCAATAACGAAAAACCTTTTGTGTCAGTTATTATTGCAGCAAAGAACGAAGCTAAAAATCTAAATAGTTTTTTACCTAAAGTTTTAGAGCAAAATTATAAAGAGTTTGAGGTAATAGTAGTTAATGACAGCTCATCAGATAATACTGCAGAAATTTGCAATAAGCTTGATAAACAATTTAATAATTTAAAAATTATACATCTTAAAAAATCGGATGGGAAAAAGAATGCTTTAACCAAAGGGATACTTGCATCTAAAGGAGAATATCTATTATTTACCGATGCTGATTGTTTTCCAGCAAGCAAAAATTGGATAACCGGAATGATGAGTCAATTGTTTGATAAAAAAAGTATTGTTTTAGGGTATGGAGCATATATAGACAAGCAGACTTTATTGTCTAAATTTATTAAATTTGATAGTTTTTTAATTGCGATTCAATATTTTTATGCAGCAAAAAATGGAAGAGCATATATGGGTGTAGGCAGAAATATTGCTTATGATAAATCTGTGTGGGAAAAAGTTAATGGGTTTCAGCAGCACATAAAAATTGCCTCGGGTGATGACGACCTATTTGTTGCTTCGGTAGCTAATAAAAACAATGTCGCAATTTGTGTTAATAAAGACGCTTTTACTTATTCTATCTCAGCCAATACTATTAAAGAATTCTTACAGCAAAAAACAAGACATATTTCAACATCAACAAAATATTCTACGTTTGCCAAAATGTTTTCGAGCATCGAAATAATTAGCCGTTCGATGTTTTATTGTTCAATTTTATGCTTATTGTTCAGTAAATATATGCTATTGGTAATAATATTCGCTCTGTTAAGACTGATAATTGTGTATTTCGTTGGTAAAAAGACACGCAAAATATTTAATAGTCATATCTCTTTTTATTATTTTGTTTTATTTGATACCTTTGCACCGATTTTTTACTTGGTAGTATTTTTATCTAATAAATTTAGATATAACGAAAAAAAATGGTAAAACGCAGTAATTTTACGTCGAAAGCACAAAAGGATCTAAAAATCATTGAACTTGCACTTCAGGGAGAAGAGAGAGCTTATACAGAATTGTTGGATCGATATCAAGACTCTATTTATTTTCTTTTATTAAAAAAAATCGGCAATGAAAATGATGCAGAAGACCTTACCATGGAGACTTTTGGTAAAGCGTTTAACAATCTTTCGCAATATACACCTGTGTATGCTTTTAGCACGTGGCTTTTTAGGATAGCGATTAATAATTGTATTGATTTTGTACGTAAGAAAAAAAGCAGACCACAAGCTTATGATACAGGCGTTGACTTTCACGACCCAGATAATGCAAGTTTTGAAAGCAAAAGCCCAAACCCCGAAGAACTGGTTATTAAAGAACAAAAAGCAATCGAAATACGTAAGATGATTAGGACGCTAAAACCCCGTTATGCTAGACTAATAGATTTACGCTATTACCAAGAGCTTAGCTATGAGGAAATTGCCGCTAAAATGCAATTGCCACTCGGGACAGTCAAAGCACAGTTGTATAGAGCACGTGAACTTCTTGCTCCATTAGTTAATGCTAAAAGTGATAATATCTAATGTATTCATCTCTTAAAACCTATTTCCCAAGCATTACAAATCTACAATTGGAACAATTTGACCAATTAATTGATTTATTTAGAGAATGGAATGCAAAAATCAATCTAATAAGTCGAAAAGACACAGACCATCTTTACCAAAGACACATATTGCATTCTTTGGCTATTGCTAAATACTTTGATTTCAAAAATGACACAAATATTATTGATATTGGAACAGGTGGTGGTTTTCCTGGAATACCATTGGCGATAATGTTTCCTAAAGCAAACTTTGATTTGGTTGATAGTATTGGTAAAAAAATTGTTGCTGTAAAAGACATAACTGAAAAACTCGGCTTAACTAACGTAGTTGCAATTAAATCAAGAGCCGAAAACCTTCCTTCAAAATATGATTTCGTTATTAGTCGTGCCGTAACTGCGTTTCCAGCTTTTGTGAATATTAGCTCGACTTTATTCAGAAAAAATCATAATATTACTAATTCTGGTATAATTTACTTAAAAGGAGGAGACTTTAGTAGTGAAATTGTCGGTTTTCGAGGAATAAAAATTTATAATATCAATGAAATCTTTAAAAATGAGTTTTTTGAAACAAAAAAAATAATATTCTTGCCTATTACCAAGTAAGATATTCGTAATCTAAGCAAATGCTTGAGTTACTATGGGTCTGCTCCGAAATAACAAGTAGAAATGGATAGATTGTTTTGTAACAAGCTCTCAAGAATAAGACTGTATTATGATAATCATAAAGAGGTTTATTGGTTTTATTAGCTAGTAATGATAAAAAAATAAAATATTTTTTTGTTTCACAAATAAAAATACTATTTTTGCAGTCCATTAAAAGAATGATAACGATAAAAAAAGTATAGCAGATGAAAAGGACATTTCAACCTTCAAATAGAAAAAGAAGGAATAAGCACGGTTTCAGAGAAAGAATGGCCACAGTTGAAGGGCGTAAAGTCTTAGCAAGAAGAAGAGCTAAACGAAGAGCAAAATTAACTGTATCTGATGAAGGCCGTCACAAAAGATAATATTAAAAAAAATATTTTGATAAGCTGTTTGTATTTCGCAGACAGTTTTTTTTTGTAAATAAATAAAAAAAAATCAATAAGATACTTTGTAGTAATAAAACAATATGTATCTTTGCGATGATAAAATCATGTTTAATTAATACTTTTCGATTATGAAACATTTAACGATTATTATTTGTGCCGTTCTCATTTCTGTGGGGGTTCTTGCACAAGAAGAGGTGGATATGTTCTCCAAACGTGGAGAAATGATCTTGCCTCAACAAGGCGAAATGGCTTTAGGTATAGACGCAATGCCTGTACTTGGTTATTTCGGAGATTTATTTAACGGTACTATTGGGAACAATACCAATTTTGGGTTTATTAACGGTCTTTATAATAATGCTAATACTATTTATGTAAAGTATTATCTAGAAGATCAAGTTGCTATTCGTGGAGCTGTCCGTGTTGGACTAGTAAACACAATCGATCAAGAGTTTGTGATAATGGATCAGCAAATTCCAGATCCATTAATGGAAGTTACCGACAAGTACGTTTTAAATGCTACTAATATTGGTGTTGGTGGAGATTATCTAATGTACAGAGGTAAAGGACGTGTGCAAGGTTATTTTGGCGGAGGTGCATTTGTAAATTACAACACTTGGAAGGAGACTTTCACTTATGGAAATCCTATTACAACCGAGTTCTCATCTCCAACTTGGTATGACTTTGGCTTAGGTGCACAAGTTACTGGTGGCGAAAGAACTCTAGAAAACTTTAACAATGTATCTCTAGGTATTACTTTAAGAGGTGTTATTGGTGTTGAGTATTTCTTTGCTCCAAAAATTTCAGTTGGTGGCGAAATGGGATTAGGTTTTGCTGCAAACAGAGATGGTGGTTTTACTACTGTTGAACGTTGGACAGGTACCGATCTCGAAGTTGAAACAACCGAAGTCGCTCACGACGGACGTATTGGCGTTGATAACTTCACTTCAGGCTCATTGTTTATCATGTTCCATTTTTAAAAATTAATGAAAAAGAGTATAAATTTAAAATTTTAATGTTATGAAAAATATTATTTCAATTATGTTGGTTGCCACTCTTGGCGTATTGTTAGTGTTCACAGGTTGTAAAGAAGATGAGTACGTTCCAGAACCTTTGCCAATGGTTACTGTTTCTGGTACTGTACAAGCTGAGATGAACCTCAGTACAGCCGGTTTAGAATCAGTTCCTAATGGAACAAAAGTGATATTCCGCATTAACTCTCAAAGTTTAGTGCAAACTGCTATAGCTGGTTACACTTACGAAGTACTACAGTATGAAGCAACTGTTACAGATGGTAAATATACTATTCAGTTACCTACTGCTGTTCATGCTGGTGTTCCTGTAACTATTATACCAGTCGATTTTCAAGCTAATCAAACCCAAGCGGACAACTCTTTTAAAGAAAAGACATACGTTGGTGTAGCTAATGTTGTAAATACTCAAAAAGGAGAAAGATTCTTTGTTAATTTGACTTTTAATTAAGATCTAAATTCTAAAAATATTACAATAAAAAAAGGTGCTTTATTAGCACCTTTTTTTATATCGTCATAAATAAAAAAGCAAAAAAATGACATATAGTACCTCCTAAAATCGTAATATGCCAAATGCCATGTCCAAAAGGAATACTTTTAATTAAATAAAAAACCACTCCAGCACCGTAACTTAAGCAACCTGCTAGTAAAAACCATAATGTTGTTCCAGAAGCACTTTTAATTAAGGGCCAAATGGCTACAATAATAAGACAACCCATACCAACATATAGCCAGGCCGATATCTTACGTTCTTGAGCCCCACCACCATAAAAAAACAATTTGTATATAATCCCACTGATAGCCAAGCCCCATATTATCCCAAAAATAATCCACCCTAATAATCCGCTCAAAATAACTAAACAAATTGGCGTATATGTGCCAGCAATAAGAATGTAAATCATAGAGTGGTCTAATATATTTCGTTTAGATTTTTTTCTTAGATCTTTTGAACTATGAAACAAAGTAGAAGAAATATACACGGCAATCATAGCTGAACCAAAAATGCTGAAACTAACAATTTTCCAGACATTCCCTTGTATCGAGGCAAAAACAACAAGCAAAACAAGACATGCGATTGCTATAAGAACACCAAAACCATGGCTGATACTATTAAACAACTCCTCCGCTTTAACCAACTTCTTAGACTTTTTCTTCACTACTAAATTATAATTATTCGTTATAATTTACAAAAATATGAATAATTTATTGCTTATCTGCAGGTTTTTATTATCTTTATACACCAATTTTATGCTGATGAAAGAAGATTTTTTACATTATATTTATAAAAAACATCTTTGGTTAGATAAACCTGTTCGCCTTAAAGATGGTAGAATAATCGAAATCATTGACACTGGTCAACATAATCACGATGCGGGCCCCGATTTCTTTAACGCTAAAATAAAAATAGATGATATGATATGGGTCGGTAATATCGAAATTCATGTAAATTCATCGGATTGGTACAAACATAAACATGACACAGACCCAGCTTATTCAAATGTAATTTTACATATAGTTTACAAATATGATAAACCTGTCTTTACTGAGCATGGAGCAGAAATCCCAGTATGGGAAATTACTTTCCCACAAATTATATTCAATAAATTTGAAGAGTTTAGATTAAGCGATAATCAAATTCCTTGCACAGATTATAGAGCGCTTATTGAAAAAGAGATTTTTAATATCCAAATCGAAAAAATGGGAATCGAAAGGCTTGAATACAAATCTGAATTTATAAATGATTTGCTAATCAAATCAAATAACGATTGGGAATATGCCTTTTATGTTAGTCTTGTTAGAAGCTTTGGAGCAGGCGTAAACTCAGATGCTTTTGAGCAACTTGCAACTAACACGCCTTTAAAAACACTAAGGAAATACTCCGACAATATATTTAAGTTAGAAGCTATTTTATTTGGACAGTCAGGTTTGTTAGAAATTGCCAAATTAGATGAATATGTTATTAAACTAAAAGCTGAATACGAATTTTTGCGAAAAATGCATGGTCTCTCTCCAATATCAGCAACAAACTGGAAGTTTTCAAAAATGCGACCTTCAAATCTACCTCATATTAAAATTGCCCAGTTTGCCTCAATGATGACTTTTTTTCATGGTTTATTTACCTCAGTTATAAACGAACCAAATTATGCCGTTTTAAAGAAAATATTTAAAATTCAAGTCTCTGAGTATTGGGCTACGCATTATTCATTTGGGAAATTTACAGATAAAACAATGTCGGGCTTTGGGAATACCGCTTTTGACACCATATTAATTAATACAGTAGCGCCATTTATCTTTGTTTTTTACAAAGACAAAGCTTTAGAAGATTCGCAATCAAAACATTACATGCTACTAAATTCACTCAAAGCTGAAGACAACCGAGAAATACGCCTTTGGAAAGTTTTTGGAGTGCGTCCCTCTAATGCCTTTGAAACGCAAGCATTATTGCATCTTAAAAAGAATTATTGCAACAAAAGAAAATGTCTGAAATGTAGTATTGGACAACATATTATGCAACAAATTAATAATTTATAAGTTATTTCATTGGTTTTTATTCATACAGCACATTTAAAATCGTAACTTTGCAAAAATGAAGAGAATTGGCTTTTTAATATTATTTTCAATTATTATGATACAGGTTTTCGCAACTCACAACCGTGCAGGCGAAATTACGTATAGGCAAATTTCTGATTTGACTTTTGAAATTACGATTATTACTTATACTGCAACAGGCCCTGGTTGGACAGCAGACAGACCTGAACTCGAAATACAATGGGGAGATAACACAACGAGTGTTTTGCCACGTGTCGAAAAAATAGATTTGCCAGACGATTACAGACGCAATAAATATATTGGTACACACACATATCCTGGCCCAGGAGTGTATGTTATTGTAGTTGAAGATCCTAATAGAAATCTTGGTGTAAATAACATTCCCAACTCAGTTAATACTATTTTTTCTATCTCAACAACAATGTTAATAGATCCTACATTAGGCGTAAATAATACTCCAATATTAACACAGCCGCCTGTTGATAAGGCAGCAGTTGGACAAGTATTTGTGCATAATCCTGGAGCATACGACCCCGATGGAGACAGTCTTTCATATAAACTTACCATTTGTCGTGCAGAAAATGGCGAGCCAATAGAAGGCTATACTCTTCCTGCTGCATCAAATTCGCTTTCAGTTGATGAAATTACCGGAGACCTTGTGTGGGACACTCCTGTATATGCTGGCGTTTATAATATCGCAATGCTAATCGAAGAATGGCGAGATGGAATAAAAATTGGTCAAATAATCAGAGACATGCAAATCGAAGTCTTTAACACTAACAATAAGCCGCCAGTTATTAATGCCACTGATATATGCATTGAAGCCGACTCATTATTAAAGTTTACAGTAACTGCTACTGATCCAAATGATGAAACTATTTTGCTATCAGTACACGGAGCTCCATTCGAAATTCCAGGCTCATCAGCTTCTTTAAATCAAACGGTGTCAGAACCAGGATTTGCCGAAGCTGAGTTCACATGGCAAACTGAATGTGATTATGTAAGAAAACAATCTTATAACTTGAATATTAAAGCAGAAGATAACAACTCGATTGTTAATCTTGTGGATATTAAAAGTATAAGTATTTCTATTGTGGGACCAAAAGTTGAAAATGCCATTGTTTCTGCAACAACTAATGTAATATCACTAAGCTGGGATGTAAATTACTGTACAAATGTAATAGGTTATAACATATATAGACGCATAACTCCCTCTGGATATGAACCTGATTTTTGTGAAGTTGGAGTACCTGAAAATTTAGGATATACAAAAATCGCTTTTGTAGAAGGCTATTTTAATACATCATACAATGATTATTCAGCTTCGCAAGGACAAGAGTACTGTTATCTGATTACAGCGGTTTTTCCTGATGAAGCCGAAGGATACGCCTCTGATGAGGTTTGTGCTGTGCTTATTCGTGGCATCCCTACAATAACAAACGTAAGTGTAAACTCAACTGATGATAACAACGGTGAAATCTATATTGCGTGGTCAAAACCCACTGAAATTGATGTAGGCGAAGCTCCTGGACCATATCAGTATGTATTATATCGCTCCGAAGGGTATTTTGGCGAGAATTTAATCGAAATTGCAACAATAAACAATATTGATGATACAAGTTTTGTGGATACAAATATAGATACTCGCAATTTGCCGTGGTCATATAAAGTTGAGTTTTATAATAATCAGCCAGGAAACGAATTCCTAATAGGAACACCACATATTGCTTCATCTGTTTATATCGATTTTAAACAAATGGAAAATGCTCTAAAACTTAAGCTTAATAAAAATACACCTTGGGTTAATTCCGAATATACAATTTACCGTTATTCAGACGCACTTTTGGCATTTGACTCAATTGGCACAACGAACACCGAATCTTATATTGATAAAGGATTGATAAATGGAAGAGATTATTGCTATTTTGTAAGGTCAACAGGGGCGTATTCGGTTGACGGGATTATAAAACCAATTATTAATTTCTCGCAAGAGAACTGCGAAGAGGCAATTGATACAACTCCACCTTGTACACCCAGTGTATCGGTATCAAGCACATGCGACTCAGTATATTTTGAAATTGCATGGAATTATAAGGATACTTGTTACAACGATGTTAAGGAATACCGACTATATTATTCGCCATATATTGATGGAGAACATAAATTAATACACACAGCCAATGCAAACTCAAACTCACATGTGTTTTATCCAGAATTAGGCATGGCAGGTTGCTTTTATATGACAGCAGTTGATTCGTTTAATAACGAAAGTTCAATGTCCGTTAGAACCTGTCTCGATGATTGCACTTACTATGATCTGCCAAATGTCTTTACTCCCAATAATGACGGAATGCACGATTTATTTCAACCATTTTTCCCTTATTACTTTGTTGAGAAAATTAATATTCAAATTTTCAACCGATGGGGACAACTGATGTTTGAAACAGAAGACCCTGACATTAATTGGGATGGACGTAATTATAAAAATGGTAAAATTGTAAGTGATGGAGTTTACTTTTATATTTGTGATGTATATGAACAACGTCTTACTGGTATTGAGGTGAGACACTTGCATGGCTTTATCCATGTTTTTAATTCAATCGACACTAAAAGTATGCAAGAATGATGAAACAAATAGTAAATATTATTATTGTTTTGTTTCTGAGCTTAGGAGCATTGGCACAAGATATTGACAGAAATGCTTATTTTAAAGCATTAAATTTTGTGCAAACACAAAAAACAGACTCTGCGATTTTTATATTAAATACAAGACCTGATTGTTACGAATGTCAAAAGTTATTGTCTCAAATATATTACGAAAATGAAGATTTCCTAAAATCTATCAAAATACTTAAATCAATTGAGAGTTTACAGCCTTCAGAAACAAATTTTGAGTTAGCAAGGATATTTGCAAAAATGGGTTTCTCTGAAGAAAGTGTTGCATACTTAGAAAAACATTTTGAGTATAAAAACCCCAAATCTTATTCAGAAATTCTTGCTTACGCCGAATTTGAAGAAATAAATACAAGCACAAATTGGCGAGAGTTCTGGAGCATAGACCGATACTCAAAAAATGCACTAAAGCTTGAAGAGGCAATTTACCTTAGTTCTCAAAAAAAAATAAATGAGGCATTACAAATACTCTTGAATTTAAAGTACAGTGCTGCAAGAGAAATGATTAATTACAGATTAGCACTTGTTTATTACGAAATAGCGAATTACTCCGAGGCTTTAAAGTATATTCAAACTGCGATGGAACAAAAACCTAAATATATTGATGCAATAAATCTTAAACTCAAAATAGAGCTTGTAACAAATAAAAATGATGCTGCATTACTCACCAACTCAAAATTGCTTGAAATTGATATTTTTACACCCCAACATCTTGTGATGCAAGCAAATTTATTACTAAAAAATAATAATATAGAGCAAGCACGAGATTATGTTAACGAATTTTTAAAATATTTCCCTACTAACGAAGAGGCAACACATTTAAAAACCATAATACTGACTAAAGACCAGGATTTTAGACAAGCTTTGATAAAACTAAACATTTTGATAGATAAAAACCCTTCGGAGAAAGATTATTTTGTACAGCGTGGCGATATTTATTACAAACTTGAATCGTGGCGTTTTGCAGCAAATGATTACTCAATGGCACTTGATATTTACCCTAAACAACCCGAAGTTTGGTATCACTATGGTGTGTGTCAGTTTAATCTTAATGACAAAGAAAAAGCATGCCATGCGTGGCAAAAGGCTGCTAATATGAAAAGCCGAGCCGCTGTAAAAATGCTGTATAATGAATGTGGACTTTGAAAGGAGTGAGGAGTGTGAAACTTGTCAACTAATATGTACAGTCAACGCTACCCAGCAGTTAGAAATAATATAAAGCATTAAAGCGATGCTCAAATCTGTTTGGAACATTCACATTTTATTTGATATATTTGGCGATGATACATATATGATTTTTACAACAAAAGAAAAAAACAACTGTTTATTAGGTAATTAATAATTTAAATTTATAAGTATGAAACAATCAGTTTTTTTATTGGCAATCTTGTTAATTTTTACAATTACTAGTTGTAAGGAGGATGGTAAAAATGCAAAAGCAAATTTTAGTGTAAAACAGAAAAACACGACATTAAAATCAACAAATAGTGGGACTTTTACTTTTACAAAGGCCCTAATTGGCATTAGCGAAATAGATCTTGAAATTGAAGTAGGTGCAACAGAGCGAGAAATTGAATTTGAGGGAGCATATCAATTCAATATTTTAGCTGGTACAAGCACACCTGTAATAAGTCCAATGGAAATTGAACCTGGGGCGTATCATGAACTAGAAATCAATGTAGATAATGTTTTGGCTAGTGGTAAGTCTATTGAAATAGCAGGCAAATATGATAATGGAAATATATATCAATTCGAATTTTCCTCAAACCTCAATGAAGATTATGATATTGTTGATGAAAATGGAATTACTGCTGCTAGTGGAGAGACAATTAATTTTGTTCTTTATCTAAATATAGAGGCATTGTTTAGTGGTGTAGATTTTGGTGCGGCGGTTGTTGATAATGATAATATTATACGAATCAATTCTGATTCAAATTCTAATTTAGCATCAATTATTGAAAATAATTTTGATAATATTATGGATTTTGATGCTGACTAATCGTTCCTAGTAGGGATGTATTTGTATATTGGGGTGGTATGGTAATAAAAACCATAACCATCCTTTGTTGAATAATTTTAGCTCTGTTACTAATGGTTTATAAAGGATAAACTCTATTTGCGAAAAGCACTATAGTGATTTTTTTTGTTTTTTTTGAAAATATCTTACCATAATTTTAATTGCATATTTGCAAATAGCTTATATTTGTTTTGTTAAGAGTTTTGTCGTTTGTTATAATACTCTTTTT
>CAYNKH010000083.1:0-6880 GCA_964397745.1 uncultured Bacteroidales bacterium
TATAAATGAATTAAGACAATACCATTGGGATTTAAAAAATAAAAAAAACTTATTAACTTTGTACGATAAACAAATAAGAATATTATGAAAAAAGTTTGGATAATTATTTTAATAAGTGCAGCCATTACCATTGCGTGTAATCCCAAAACAGATAAGGAAAAAGAGACAAAAACAGATAAAAATCTATCAACAATTTCGGGAAAAATTGAAAACAACAAAGAGAATTTAATATATTTGTCATACAATTCCATAACAGATACAATAAAGCCCAACGAGAACGGTGAATTTACCACAAAACTAATCTTATCTCAACCTGCTGTAGTATCATTTCTCAGCGGACGAAACCAAGCCATGATATATTGCTTACCACAATCAAATATTAAATTCAATGCAAATGCTACTGATTTTTCTAATACTCTTAGTTTTTCGGGTAGTAACGAAATTGCGAATAACTATTTAGCCGAACAGAGCAAAGCAATGCAGAATGCGGGTATTAACAGTGAGCAATTCCTTTATGCAGCAGATTATAACATATTTTTAGCATCTTTAGATAAGCTTTTTAGTACAATGCAAGCAAGATTTGAGAATTTTGCCAAGGAAAATACTGAAAAATATCCAGAGCTTGTAAAATTAGAGCCCAAAAGACTAGACCTACTTACAGCAACTCTCATTTTGACTTATTATACACCAATAATTTCTTCAAATAAAAACATTGAAGATGTAGAAATAATATTAGATAATTTAACGGGAAGTCTCGACATTAACGACCCAAAAATATTACAATTAACTGAGTTTAAACCATTTGTTCAAAACTTCGTACCATATCTTTTAAATAAAGAATTACAAGGTAAGAAAATAGAGTTTTCCTCAGCCACTGAATATGCAGATTTTTATTTTGAAAAAATTGATAATCTTTTTATTGAAAACACGGTTAGAGAGTATGTTTATTACAATTTTATTAAAGAATTTATTTCATATTATGGTGCAGAGAGTGTGATAGAAATTTATTCAGTTTATAAAGATATGGCTACCAATAAAGTTCAGCTTACAGAATTAAACAAAATATTTTCCGAATACAACAAACTTGCTAAAGGACAAGCATCAGTCAACTGGTCTTTTCCAGATATTGAAGGAAAAATATACAGTTTAAGTGATTTTAGAGGCAAATATGTCTATATAGACGTTTGGGCAGCGTGGTGTGGTCCTTGCATAAGGGAAATACCAGCGTTGGAGAGTTTAAAACAAAAATTTGCCGATAAAAACATTGCAATTATCGGAATTTCGATAGATGAGAATCGTGCAGACTGGTTAAATATGCTTCAAACACAAAATATGCAAGGTATTCAACTACATGCAGGAGGTTGGAATAATGATTTGTGTAACTATTTTAAAATTACAGGAATTCCACGTTTTATTTTGCTTGACAAACAGGGAAATATTATTAACTCAAATGCAGACAGACCTTCGGGTAATATTGAGGAAGTGCTAAGCAATTTAGAGGGAATTTAGTTATCTTAACAGACATTAAATACCAAATCCAAAATCTCTAGTTATACTAAACGATATAGCATACGAAGTACCAAGTTGTGTTTCGTTATAGTATCTATAAATTGGAAAGTCATAAATTAGTGAGAAATTCCACACCATATTGTGATTATAGTTTATTTGCGGTGCCATAAACAATATATTACTTCCCGAACCAAGCATTTCTTTCCCACCAGACAAGTTTCGGAATCGGTATTCGTGTCTTAATTGCAAAATTACCGTGATATCTTTGGTTAACTCAGTATGTCTATTTGCTAAATGTTTTGAAATAAATAAAGATGTTGTAATAGCATCTCCGAAAAGGTAATTTAATTTATTTTCATTAAAGTTCTTTTCCCATCTACCTAGCAAAATAAAACGCATACTAGGACCTTCAAGTTCTTTAACTATTAAAGCCTGAACAATTGATCCAAAGTGTCCTGTTGAGGGTTGCGTATCTATTCCTAATCTAACACCATCCACTTCCTGTGGTTTAGTTGAGAATGGCATTTTAATACCGCCACTCACAGAAATTTCAGTTTGTTTTACGATATCTTTATAAATATTATATTTTCCACTTATAACTAAATTTGAAAGCCCAAAACCTCTATCAGAAAAATCTAAATATGTATAATTTTGTGTTTTATTAATAAAATAGCCTGCTTCGAGTTCGAGACTTAGTCTTTTTGTAATTCCTCGTCCAACATTAAAACCTACATAATTATAATTTGCACTAGATACTCTTGCTGGGAAATCATAATCAATAGCCTTACTACCATTAAAATATTGGTTTGAAAATGAATAACTGTAAAATACAACGGCTCTTGTAATTCGAGGTTGAAGAATACCAACATTGGCACTTCCAGCAATAGGATTACCAGGAGATGCAAAACATTGGGCCTTAAGCTCATTTGGCAAAACAAAAAGACTTAAAACAGTAAATATTAAGACAATTATTTTATTCATTTTAGAAGTTTTCAGAATTTAATGCGAACATCTTATTTATTATCCTCGCACATAGATAGTTATGTTTTTAGTTTTAGTTTTACCATAAGCATCTTTAACAGCACAACCAATAGTAATATCGCCAAACGTACATGAAGATGGCACATAAGTTACTTCGCTTCCACTCCCTAAAAAAGAGCCCAGAGAGACTGTCCAACTGTAAGTAATATCTTTTCCAGATGCTTGTGCTGTTAAGACAACAGTATTACCACCATCAACGCTATCTTTATCGGCAGTAAGAGAAGTAAAGACTAAGTCTATTTGCTCCTCTGGCGGTGGATCATCATCAGGTTTATCACAAGAAAAACCAATAGTACTCAACAAACCAACAATTACAATTACAACAAAAAATTTAATGTTTTTCATTTTAACACATATTTATAATTAATCCTTAACACATCTAACAGAAAATGAATAATTTTTAGGAAAAGAATCATACCTACCTACGCCTGCTGATGCTCCCCAACATCGTCTCATAGCATGAGTTTCGCTAGAATAATCGATGCCTTCGGTAGAACACCATATATAGCCAGCAGAACCCACAAATCCAAAGCTTGACGATTTTCTCCCAGCAAGCTGAATATTAAAATCAGAACTTCCCCCTTCTTTCATAGCTGTTCCAACACCTTGGGCAACGCCTCGCCATGTGTTATTTAAATCTGCATCGGCTTGGGGCATTCCTAAACTTATTTCCAATTGTTTAACTTCTTCATCACTAGGGATATGCCAACCAGTAGGACAAATACCTTGTGCACTTTCGGTTGTTGAATATCCCATTGTTTCGTTCCACTGGTACAATCCGCCATAAATATCACAGTTTCCACTATCATCACCATAGCAGTATTTTTCTATTTCTGAATTATCAGTGGGATTAGTAGCTCCTGTAAGTTGTGTACCAATGTTCAAATTAGCAGCCATCCAACATTTTCCACCAATTAAAACAGTAGGATATGATTGAGAGTCTCGTGAGTCAATTAAAAGCTCTCCACAAGTAAATGTTTCGGCAGCGGCAAAACTAATCGTAACATCATCTTGGTTATAGCCACAATCATTATACACCAACCATCGCAAAGTATATGTTTCGCCAGCATTACCACTAAACACGCTATTATTTGCATAAACATCATTTATATTACCTCCACTGCCAGATGATATTGACCAAAAGCCTGTTCCCTCAACAGGAGCAGTTGCAGTAAGTATCGTTGTAATTCCTTCAATATTTGTTTGATCTTCACCAGCATTGGCTTCACTTGGCTGAGGTGATAATACAATATGTTTTGTTGGAGCATAATATTCAGGCATACATTCTGGGTCGGTAATTTTCAATCGTAAATAAACATCTTCTTCAAGTATAAGGGTACAAGTCAAGCCAGTAGCACCTAAGTAGTTGTTCCAACTTATGCTATCAAATGAATATTGCCATTGTAGTTCTCCACTAACATACGACTCTGCGTGTAAAATAAACTCATCACCGACACATTGTGTTTGAGAATTAGCTGTACTAGTAGTAAAAACGATTAAAATTAATCCTATAATACTATATTTCAATAAATGTTTAAGCATTAGTTTGTTATTAGAATTTTTTCTGTTCGTGTAATATATTTGTCTTTATATTGTAAATAATAAACACCAGCTTTAAATGTTTTTGTATTGATTTTTATGTTATTTGCTGCCTGTGAATCTGATTTATATGACTGAGTAAAGACTTTTATACCGTTTATTGAATATATAATTAAATCAAACTGTGTGTCATTACTTATTTTTTCCGAAAAAGTCACAAATAAATAATTGCTTGCGGGTGTAGGATAAACAGACAAATCTGATTGTTTAATTGGATCAATGCGTGTCGAATTTGGGCATTCTGGTATATGAAAAAACAAATGATGCTGAGCAAACGAACTCAGACCAAATAGTAATATTATACTAATAACTAGTATTTTAACAACAGGTCTTGTCATGTTTTAGTAATTTTTATACACAAATATACAAATTTTATTTAAGAACTAAAAATGTTTAAAGACACTTTAAAGAATGAGGAAATTCACGAACTGAACTGCCGAAGTGAGCGGAGCCGAGGTGTTAAAAATTTTGAAGCAAGAACAGACAAACAGCGAACTCGGAACTAAGAACACGAAACCCGAAACGTTTTCAAACACCAAGAAATGTTTATTACAAAAAATTATTTAATTTTAATAGTTTCTGTTCTATCTGGACCAACCGACAGATATTTCACCTTCACACCCGTTTGAACTTCGAGATATTTAAGATAATTTCTTAATTCAACGGGCAGGTCTTCAATTTTCTTACAGTTCGTTATGTCTGATTTCCAACCTGGTAACTCTTCATAAACAGGTTCAAGTTTATCTGTCATTTCATACGGCATATAATCAATTACTTGATCGTTTACCTTATATGCAACAGCAATTTTTATTGTATCAAAACCACTAAGCACATCAGCTTTTGTAATTATAAGCTTAGTAACTCCATTAATCATAATTGCGTATTTTAGAGCTACCATATCTAACCATCCACAACGGCGAGGTCTTCCAGTTGTAGAACCATATTCGTTTCCATTATCACGTAGAGTTTGTCCATCTTCATCATGAAGTTCGGTAGGGAAAGGTCCACTCCCAACCCTTGTACAATATGCTTTACATATCCCCAAAACATTTCCGATTTTTCGTGGAGAAACGCCTAAACCCGTACAAACCCCCGAGCTAGTTGTATTTGAGCTTGTTACAAAAGGATAAGAACCAAAATCTATATCCAATAAAGCCCCTTGAGCACCTTCGGCAAGTATGCTCCGTTTTTCATTTAAAGCATCGTTAATAAACTTTTCAGAATCAATAAACTGGAATTCTTTCAAAAACTCAATTGCTTCAAACCACTTTTGTTCGTAATCATCATTAGTGCCATCAAATTCGTAAGCTTTAAAAATCTTGTCGTGATGAGCTTTAGTGCTATTATATTTACAAATAAAATCATCTAAAAAGACATCACCAAAACGAATAGCAATTCTTGCAGTTTTATCTGTATAAGCTGGCCCGATACCTTTTAAAGTAGAGCCAATTTTCTTATCAGCCTTTTGTTCTTCATAAACTTTATCTAACATGCGATGACTTGGCATTATCAACAGAGATTTTCTACTAATATATAGATTGCCTTTGAGATTTGCCCCTACCTTTTCGGCTTCAATAATTTCATTCATCAAAATAACAGGGTCAATCACGACACCGTTTCCGATAATATTTATTTTATCTTCATGGAAAATACCTGAGGGAATAGTATGAAGCACATGTTTTATATCATTAAATTCAAGGGTATGTCCAGCATTTGGTCCACCTTGAAAGCGTGCAATAATTTCGTACTTGGGAGTTAAAACATCTACTATTTTACCTTTTCCTTCGTCTCCCCACTGTAATCCTAATAAAACATCAATTTTCATTATAATCTAATCTTTAAAACCTAAAATCTAATCATTAAACTCATAATCCAAAACATTAAAATGAACTAATATCTTGTAAAACACATTCAATTTAACAGTCGCACAAGATAATACTTTTAATTATGAAATTTGTTGATTAATAAAAGATTTTCGTATTTAATTAATTCAGCTAGTGATAATAATTAGTCATCAACTAAGCATTGTCGAACCTTTAGAAAAGCCTACTGTTCTTGTTTTGCTTTACACTCACTACAAAAACCATGAAAGTAAAGCGAATGATGAGTTATCGTAAAATCATTGGCTTTTGCCACAGTTTTCTCTATTTCCTCAATTCTAGGATCACAAAACTCAATAACTTTTCCACAATTAGTACAAATCATGTGGTCATGCTGGATACATGCATAAGCTTTTTCATAAGTACTCATATTTTTGCCAAACTGGTGTTTTGTTACTAGTCCTGCATCAAGTAGAATATCTATATTATTATATAAGGTAGCACGGCTTACACGATAATTTTTATTTTTCATCGAAATATATAAACTTTCAATATCAAAATGTCCATTGCGAGTGTATATCTCATCTAAAATAGCAAAACGTTCAGGAGTCTTACGAAAGCCTTTGCGTTCAAGGTATTCAGTTAAAATATTCTTTACTGGAAAATTATATTCTTTAACATCCATAGTGAGTAAATAATTTTAGACTAAATTAAAATAAAAAAAATTAAAGAACAAATTAATTAGTGAAATTTTATAAACAGGTACGAGCAATGAGTATTAAATTTATAAGAATTCTTATTAGAATTAGTGCCAATTACCGTATTGTGATTCTGCGATGCTGTGATCCAGTGATCCAGTGATCCAGTGATCCAGTGATCCAGTGATCCAGTGATCCAGTGATTCAGTGATA
>CAYNKH010000083.1:6980-12569 GCA_964397745.1 uncultured Bacteroidales bacterium
AGTGATCCAGTGATCCAGTGATCCAGTGATCCAGTGATCCAGTGATTCAGTGATACTGTGCTACTGTGATACTGTGATGCTGTGATGCTGTGATGCTGTGATGCTGTGATGCTGCGATGCTGAGATTCAGGGCCTCTCTTTCACTTTTCACTCTTCACTTTTCACTCCAGGCTCCCCACTCTAGCTCACTCCAAACTCCCCACTTTTCACTCTTTGGGCAATATTTTTAAAACTAATTCAAGATTTCTTATTATAGAACCGAAAATTGTAGTAATTTTGCAGCCTTTTTTGAATTTAAAATTATATTATATAGAAATGTCAATTAGCAAATTACGAAACATTGGAATTGCTGCTCATATAGATGCAGGAAAAACAACCTTAACAGAAAGAATTTTATTTTTTACTGGCACCAACCGAAAACTTGGCGAGACTCATAATGGTCAGGCGACAATGGACTTTATGAAGCAAGAACAAGAAAGAGGTATTACCATTGCCTCTGCAGCAATTACTTGCAGGTGGGACGATCATCAAATAAATCTGATAGACACACCAGGTCACGTTGATTTCACTGTCGAAGTAGAGCGTTCGCTAAGAGTTATTGATGGTATGGTCGCAGTTTTTTGTGCTGTGGGTGGAGTTGAGCCTCAAAGTGAGACAGTGTGGAATCAGGCAGACAGATACAGAGTTCCGCGTATTGCCTTTATTAACAAAATGGATCGCACAGGTGCAAACTTCGAGGAAGTAGTTTCACAATTAAACAAATATCTCGACGCTAATTCTGTTCCAATGCAAATACCTATGGGTGCAGAAGATACCTTTATAGGCGTTATTAACATTATCACACGCGAAGCATTCACATTCGAGGACAATCAAAGAAACATCCAGGCAATACCTGCTGAGTATATTGAAAAGACTGAAGAGGCACGAAATTATATAATCGAAAAAGTAGCAGATTTTGATGATGAAATAATGGAAATGTTTATAAACGAGGAGGAGGTTTCTACTGAAAAACTCATGAGTGCAGTAAGAAACGCTACACTCAAACTACTTATAACCCCAGTTTTTACAGGAGCTGCATACAAAAATATTGGTATTCAATTATTACTTGATGCTGTTGTTAATTATCTCCCCTCTCCCATTGATGTTGGAGCGATTGTAGGACACGATGTAAATGATGAAGAAAAAACTATTACCAGAAACCCATCACCAAAAGAGCCATTTGCGGCCTTAGCTTTTAAACTTATCAATGATCCCTATGTCGGACAGCAAACTTTTATCCGAATAGTTTCTGGTCAGCTACGAAGTGGTATGCAAATATACAATTCAACCAAAGGAAAAACTGAGCGTATCGGACGTATTTTTAGAATTAAAGCAAAAGAAAGAGAAGAAATTAAAGAAGCTGGACCTGGCGAAATTATTGCACTAGTAGGAATGAAAACCACAAAAACAGGCGACACGCTTTGTGACATCGACAATCCATTACTATTAGAAACAATACATATACCTGTTTCAGTAATTGAATTAAAAATACAAGCATCGAGCCAAAAAGATAATAATAAACTTGGCGAAGCACTTGCTAAACTGGTAAATGAAGATCCGTCCTTTAATGCTAAATATGATGAAGAAACCGAAGAGACAATAATCTCAGGAATGGGTGAATTACATCTCGAAATTATTGTTGATAGACTAATAGATGAGTTTAAACTTGAAGTAGAAGTTGGGGAGCCATCTGTTGCATATAGAGAAACTATCTCCGAAATAACTGAAGTAAACTATAAACACTCTAAACAAACGGGTGGTAAAGGTCAATATGCACATACTGTATTTAGAATGGAACCAAATACAGGCAATGGATACGAATTTATTGATATGATAAAAGGTGGAAAAATACCAAGCGAGTATATTCCCTCTGTTGATAAAGGGATTAAAAAAATTATACAGAAAGGTGTTATTGCAGGATTTCCAATTGTAGATGTTAAAATAGTATTATTTGAAGGAGGCTTCCATCCAGTTGACTCTTCTGATATGGCATTTCAAACTTGTGCTCAAGCAGGGTTTAGACAGGGTTTTTTGAAAGCCACACCGCAACTATTAGAACCAGTAATGAAAATCGAAGTAAATACACCTGACGAATATATTGGGGATGTTGTTGGCAACCTAAATCGCAAACGAGCCAAAATCGAATCGATGCGACGATACAGAAAAGGCTCTCAAAAAATCACTGGTTTCGTACCTCTAATGGAAATGTTTGGCTACTCAACACAGTTGAGAAATATCACATCGGGTAGAGCAAACTACTCAATGGAATTTCATCAATACGAAGCATTACCTGCAGCAACACAAGAAGAAGTACTAAAGAAACTGGCAGAAAAAAACAAAAAATAAAATTTTAACGTATCTTTACAAAAAAAGGTTTTATGATTGAGCCAGGCAAAACATACAAATTAGAAATAATTAAAATCGAGGGCGATAAGCTTTATTGTGATGCTCAAAATTTGGGTATCGTTGAAGTGGTAAACAACGATTTGGTGCTTAAATTTAACATTGGCGACCAAACCGCTGTTTTCCTTTATTACGATAATGAGAATAAATTATGTGGATTTCATGGCAAGCCCTATGCAGAAGCAGGAGAGTTTGCTCGCCTTAAAGTTGTTGCAAATACTAATATAGGCTCGTTTTTAGATTGGGGTATGGACAAAGATTTGTTTTGCCCATTTGCAGAGCAAAAACAAACGCCCGAATTTGGTAAATACTATATTGTATATATTTACATTGATCCTCTCACAATGCGTACTGTCGCTAGTATGAAATATGAAAAATTCTTATCAAACGAACCCGCAGACCTTGAAGAAGGACAATCAGTTGAGGCTTTAATAATCAACAAATCACAGTTGGGATATAATGCAGTTGTTAACAATAAATTTCAAGGTTTATTTTATGATAACGAAGTTTTTACAAGCCTAAAACCTGGAACAAAATTAAATGCAGTTGTACATAAAGTAAGAGACGACAATAAACTCGACTTACGATTATTTAAAAACGATGCCTCTGACATATCAGAGTTTGAATCTAAGATAATCAAATATATGCAGGAAAACAACGGACGAATGACTTTAAATGATGATAGTGCTCCTGAACTTATTTACAAAACATTTGGTATCTCAAAAAAGAATTTTAAAAAAGCTCTGGGTTCTCTTTATAAAAAAGAAATTATTGATCTTTCTAAAAATACTATTACCTTAACAAAAAAATAATATTTAAGAGTCTGTTACGAAATTAACTGCACAATTTGTTTCGGAACCGACGCCATATACCTAGTCAAACAGCTCTCTATTCCTAAAAGAGTTTTAACACTTTAACAAAAAATACTTCTACAATCACAGCATTTCTCCCTTTTAATTGCACTTTTTACGAAAAAAATGATTTTTGAATTAAAAAATTTTATAACTTGCACTTGGAATTGAATTAAGCACTTAAGCCTGATTAATTACAAATCCACTATTTATATTGTTTTTACTAAATTTATTTTTTATGAATGTATTTGTAGCTAGCCTTCACCCTTCAACCAAAGGAGAAGATTTAAAAGTATTATTTGCTGATTATGGACCTATTATTTCAGCAAAAGTTATTATGGATCGTGATACCCGAAGATCAAAACGCTTTGGATTTGTAGAACTCGAATCAGACGAAAAGGGCGAAAAAGCCATTGCAGAACTGAACGAAACAGAATTTCAAGGTAACACTATCGTTGTTAAACCTGCAAACCAAAAGTAAAAAAAGCGGTAAAAGCCGCTTTTTTTATAATTTTAAAATTACTTCATTAAAATCTTCTTGAACCTCATTGGCGATATCATGAAAATGATTAGTAGTCTTTGATAAATTTTCTTTCCCATAGATAAGCTTGTAAGGTTTTCCTGAAAAATAGACACGAATATCCTCCTTTTGCTCGGTTTTAGGATAATATGCAAAAATCAACACTCCCCTATCAATATAATATTCACGATAAAACGCTTCTTTTACAAGTATCTTAACAAGCTCATTACCAGCATAATACCCTATAACACCACCTGATTTTCGCTCTATCAAATTGTGCATTGAATTTATTTCTTTATACTTTTCTCTAATATATTCCGTTTCGCTGTGATAATCAGGAATTCCCCATAACAATTTACAATATCGTAACATTGATTTGGCATCATACTTTATGCTATCAGCATTAAAACTCTTTGAATCAAGAAAATAATTTTCATTTAACAATGCCTGGTTAGAGGATTTAATCGTCTCAACCTTCTCTCCATCATACTTTAAAATAAGTTCACCACAATCTTGGCACGCATACAGAAAATAGAGCAATTTTTGAAAGTCATCATAAATATAATACTTCGTAAACCTTATTGCTGACATAAAAACATCTTCAGAAATCATTCGGAGGGTTTCGCCATGATAATAAGAATAGGAATAATAAAACGACTTTTCGATTTGATAATTACCGAGTGCAGGCCATGAGTTAGCATCTGCATTTGTAATAATAACATCTCTATAAATATTACTTGTATCACATGTCTCAGCAAGATGTTTCAATGCAAGCTCTTTATTCACTTGTGAATAAAACATTATTGAAACGAAAAGCATTAGACATAAAAGAAGTATTTTTTTCATGGTTTTAAAATCGGAATTAAATAATGTTTATTTTTTTGGTTCCTCTTCAACTTTATCTTCAACTTCTGTTTTCCAAGTGAATGGAATAGGTTCAACTGTATATCCTTTTTTACGCAGCAGCTCAATCACACCTTTTTCTCCAGGGAGATGAGCAGCCCCCACTGCACAAAACAAACTTTCTTTCTTAGCAATTTTTATAAAGTTTTTAACCATTCCTTTATTTCGATCAACCAAAAACGCTTTGTTAAATTCTTTTGGCAAAGCCGTATCGTTACTAACATCAAATATTTTAATCATGTCAAAGTTTAGATAAGCCTCTAACAATTCTTCAAATTGCACATCACTATTTACACTAGAAGTATCTGTCAGTCCATCGTACAACATATCGACCTGCTCCTGAATACTTATTGCATCGATAGCATTAATTTGATCCATAAATTTTTCGACACCATAGCACGATTTGCCAGCTTTTCTAGCTTTATCGAGGAAATAAAGGTCTAAAGCCATTTCCATATCCTGTACTAAATCCATTTGCATCAGTTGAGAACTAAGAAAAAATGGTTTCATTTTATTGTACATAAACATTCCAGTGCCTGTCTTTTCAGTAACGATACTATCCAAAATATTGTATTGTTCATCAGTCAAAAACTCCTTAATGGTCTTTTTCTCCATAAACATAGCAGTTTTAATTTCGTTTGGGTCAATATCATCCATTAAAATTTCCATTGCAAACGCATCACAATCATCAAAAGCATTTGTTACAGTTTGGTCAAAAGCAAAAACTTTCTTATCCTGAATATGGATCGTTCCATACAAATAACAAGGCGATTTAATTTTTTTGCCAGTAACTTTCCATAAAATAGATTGTGAAAAAAGTGAGGCAACAATCAATAGAAACGATAAAACAAGAGCATTTTTCTTCATAATATT
>CAYNKH010000084.1:0-12361 GCA_964397745.1 uncultured Bacteroidales bacterium
TAAGATTGTATATATTCCATTTTTGATAATTTTTTATGTTCGCTCAGATTGGTAATTCAAGCGAATGTTTTTTTTATTGGATAGACTTTTTCGCAAAACATTTAAAATTGCATCATAAAAAATTAGGATTATCTTTGCAAATAGAAAAATACATAACAACATGGAAGAAAAAAAAGAGAGCCTAAATTTTATTGAACAAATAATAACTGATGATCTTAAAACTGGTAAGCACGATGGCATTCTTACACGTTTCCCGCCAGAACCAAATGGATATTTACATATTGGTCATGCAAAGTCGATTTGTCTGAATTTTGGATTAAAAAAGACTTTTAATGGCAAAACTAATTTGAGATTTGATGACACAAACCCATCAAAAGAAGAAACCGAATATGTTGATTCGATAATTGAAGATATTAAGTGGCTGGGTTTTGAGTATGACAATTTATTTTACGCTTCCGATTATTTTGAGCAACTTTACGATTGGGCAGTTATGCTAATTAAAGACGGCAAAGCATACATAGATGAACAAACTCCTGAACAGATAAGTGAACAACGCACAAATCCCACAACAAAAGGAGTTGAAAGTCCATTTAGAAATCGTCCTATTGAGGAAAGTCTCAGCTTATTTCAAGAAATGAAAGACGGCAAACATGCAGACGGCACAATGGTTTTGAGAGCAAAAGTTGATATGAACTCGCCAAACATGCACATGCGGGATCCAATCATGTATCGAATAATGACAAAGCATCATCATCGTACTGGTGATAAATGGTGCATATATCCAATGTACGATTATGCTCACGGACAAAGTGATTATATCGAAAACATAACACATTCAATTTGCACTTTGGAGTTTGAGGTGCATCGTCCATTATATGATTGGTTTTTAGACCAAATAGACACTACTGGTAAAAGGCCTCGTCAAATCGAATTTGCCAGATTAAATATTACATATACAGTTATGAGTAAAAGAAAATTACTCGAACTGGTAAATAATAAATATGTAAATGGCTGGGACGATCCTCGTATGCCAACCATTAGCGGTTTAAGGCGTAGAGGCTATACACCCGAATCTATTAAAAATTTTGCAGATAGAATTGGGGTTGCAAAACGCGAAAATATGATTGATTATGGTTTGTTAGAATACATGATTCGCGAAGATCTAAATAAGAAAGCGAACAGAGTTATGGGAGTTCTTGATCCATTAAAAGTAGTTATAACAAATTATCCAGATGACAAAGTCGAAAAGTTTGATGCAATTAACAATCCTGAAGATGAGTCTGCTGGTAAGCGAGAAGTTAGTTTTAGTAACGTAATTTATATAGAGCGAGAAGACTTTATGGAAGATGCTCCAAAAAAATTCTTCCGTCTAAAACCAGGTAGCGAAGTTAGATTGCGATATGCTTACTTTATAAAATGTGAGGATGTCATAAAAGATGATGCTGGTAATATTACAGAATTACATTGCACTTACGATCCTGCAAGCCGAGGAGGGCAATCACCAGATGGACGTAAAGTAAAAGGCACTATTCATTGGGTTGATTCCAAAACTTGCATTGATGCTGAGATCCGTTTATACGAAAGGCTTTTTGTTAAAGAAAACCCTGACGATGCCGAGGAGAATAAAACTTATGTTGATTATCTAAATCCAGATTCACTTACAATAATTACCGCTAAATTAGAAAGATGTATGTTAGATGTTTGTCCTGGACAAAGTTTCCAATTTGAGCGAAAAGGATATTTTTGTGTTGATAAAGACTCAAAGCCAGTACATCCAATATTTAATCGCACTGTGACATTACGAGATTCATGGTCTAAAATTTCAAACAAATGACAGAACGCAATGCAATATTTCCAGGATCATTTGATCCATTTACAGCAGGACACGAATCGGTAGTTGAAAGAGCTTTACCACTTTTTGACAAAATAATAATTGCGGTTGGAGATAATATTTCAAAAACAACAATGTTAAGTCTAAGTAAACGAATTGAACTAATAAAAATAGTATTTAAAGGCAATACAAAAGTTGAAGTTGTTTCATATACTGGACTAACAGTTGATTTTGCAAAAATATCAAATTGCAAGTTTATTCTTAGAGGATTAAGAACTGCTGCAGATTTTGAATTCGAAAGAGCTATTGGACAAGCAAATAAACTATTAAACGGACAAATCGAAACTGTTTTTATCTTGACAAAACCCGAGCACACATTTATTTCTAGTAGTATTGTAAGGGATGTTTTTAAAAACAATGGAGATTTAACACTGTTTTTGCCAAATGGAATTACAAAACAGGATTTTGGGATATAATTCTGAAACACAAAATACCTAACTCGGGTTGTAAGCAAAGCTGCTACAGAAGATGCTTCTAAAAAACATTTGTAGCCTATAGAATCAAGAAAAAACTTCTTGTCGAGAGTTAAAAGCACTGGAAAAGCCTTAATCTTGCACTTGCTGAAGCACATCTTTTAGACAGAAAAACACCATGACAGAATCATTTAAAAGCAAAAACATACATAAAGGTAAAAAGAGATAATTTGACACAGTTTTAAAAGCACTTGTGGATATTAAAACCTCTTGTAAATGAGCAAATTATATGAAAAACACGTGTGTGGGCAAAAAAGTTTACTAAAACTCATGGAAAATAAAAATATATAACTACTTTTGCGACTTAATTTATAATTTTAATTGAATGAATATTTTTATTGGAAATTTACCTTATACAATTAAGGCAAATGATTTGAAAAGTTTTTTTGAGGAGTATGGAGAAGTCGAGTCTGCAAAAATTATAACAGACAGAGATACTGGTAGAAGTAAAGGCTTTGGTTTTATCGAAATGTTAAACGATGATGCTGCTCTAAAATCTATCGAAGAACTTAATGGTGCCGAACTTGACGGTAGAACAATTGTTGTTAATCAAGCAAAAGAAAGACAAGGCGGAAGATAATTTTAAAGAAAATATAAACATAGTTTGTAGATTCTTGCTCTTAAACGCTATTGCCACTTCTAAGGTTTTGTCAAACAATAAAGTATGCTGAATTGATGATGTTTTTTGGGTTGTTTACTGACAAAGTAAAACGACATAAGTCTCAATCAAAAAGATTATTTTATTGTTTAACAATCCTTAATTATAATTTATGGTTTGTTTGCTCGAGTTATCTCAATGTATCTTAGCAAACAAAACTTAAAATTATTGTAATATATACTTAACATTAAAATCTTCTCACGAGAAAAAGTTTTGATATTTAAAGGAATAATTCTAAAAGCTTTGGTTATTCTTAGCCGTTTCTTTAGTGTTTAATCAATGTAATAGTATCTATGTATTATATTCCATTTATTTATACCCTTTAATATTGTGCTGAATATCCTTTTGGTATGCTATTGTTTCCCATTTAGACTAGCTTAGTGTAAAAAATAATTTGCTTTTTTTAACAAAAAATGCACATATTGTATAAAATATTTGTAACATTGCAAGAAATATTACGTAACAAGCATTAGAAACAAAAATGGAAGCGTGGATATTGATAAATCGTTTACACTAAGCCGCATCACAGACATTGCAAACTCTTTAAATGAGCAATGTTTTATTATTAATAAATCCAATAAAGTAGTTTTTATTAATGATGTTTTCGTTAAGTTTCATAATCTTTCTGCATTACCTAACGTAAATGATAAGTTTAAGATTATACTTGAAGCAAATTCATTGGGATATATCAAAATAAATGATCGGCTTAAATCATGCTTTGAGTTAAAACTACCTGATAATGATGGGTATAGACTTTTTGTTTTACATGGCGAAAACCAACAAAACCAGTCAGATACGGCTTTTGATAATCAAGTTTTAGACTTTATACCAGATATTTTGTTTGTACATGATGCTGATTTTAATCTTTTATTTTATAATAAAGCTGGTTGTGATTTTTTGAAACTTAATGAAAAAGGGAAAAGACGCAAACAGTGTTATAATCTTATGGGCCGAACAGACGAATGTCAAGATTGCCTTGGCAAAAAAAGTGTAAAAACTGGAAATGTTAATCAAACCTTACGATATTTTCCAGAATTCAACAAGTGGTTCGATATTCGATCTTATCCCATTAAAGATCATGAAAATAAGGTGTGGCGTGTAATTGAGCATCTTAGGGACGTAACCATTCAAAAAGAAAATGAGATAAAACTTTATGAGGCAGAGGAACAAAAAAGCAGATTAATTGGAAATATTCCAGGAATCGTTTATAGATGTAAACTGGATAAATTCTGGACTATGCTTTTTATGTCTCAAGAAACATTGAGTATCACAGGATATGCTTCAGAATATTTTGTAAATGGGAAACATAGCTTTAACGATATAATAATCCCTGATGATAGAAAACATGTTTATTCACAAATAAGGGATAGCCTGACAACAAATCAAAGCTTTATTATTGAGTACAGAATTCGGACAAAAGATAATCAGATTAAATATGTTTGGGAAAAAGGAAAGATTGTTATAGATGATTATGAGAATTACATTGAGGGAGTTATTTTAGATATTACAGATAGAAAAAGAGCAGAAGTTGAGCTAGCCAATCAGGAAGAGAAATATAGATTACTTGTAAAAAACCAAAACGAACTTATAGTAAAAATTGATAATCATGGTAGAATAACTTTTGTAAATGAGACTTGTTGTAAAGTTTTTGGAAAAACAGAAAAAGAATTATTAAATGAGAGCTTTATGCCTTTTATACATGAGGATGATAAGGAAATAACGAGCAAAATAATGTTAAAATTGTTATCGGCTCCTTATACTTGTTATATTGAGCACAGAGCCCACACAGTTAACGGGTTGCGTTGGTTGGCTTGGAGCGATAAGGCTATTTTGAATAAAAATAATGAAATAGTTGAGATTATTGGTGTAGGAAGGGATATTACCGAAAAAAAAGCATTGGAGTTAGAACTGATAAAAGCAAAAAACAAAGCTGAAAACAGCGAGAAGCAAAAGTCTAATTTTATTTCTAAAGCATATAAAAGCATTAAATCACCACTAGATAGTATTATTCTTACTTTGCTTAGCATAAAAGATATACAATCAGATCCTGTAAACTATAGAGGTGTCTTAAAGTCTGCACTTACCATAAACAGTATAATCGATGGGTTAACAAATGTCATTTTGTTTAACGAAAAAGGTGTCAATGTAATTCAAGAAAAATTTGACATCAAAGATGTTTTCTTAAATCTGTACGACATATTTAAAGGTGATGCTAAGAGTTTAGGTATCAAATTTAATTTTTCTAGCAATGTAGAAACTTTAAATATTGTTGTTGCTGATAAAGTGAAAATTCAACGTATTTTATTGCATTTGCTATCGAATTCGTTTAAAAATACAGTGGAGGGTAAAATTAGTTTCGGTTATAGTAATAATAATAATAATAATAAGCTTGTTTTGTTTGTCAGAGACAGTTCGGAGGTTGTAAACACAAAAATGTTTAATGATATTGATGCTATTATTCCAGAGATAGCTCACAATTTAAGTGAAAACTTAGACCAAATAGATTTAATATTAGCCAAATTATATGTTGAGCATTTAGGTGGGAGTATAAATATTAAAAATGGAGAAGATTTTAACACTGAGTTCTACGTTGAGATACCTGTAACAAGCTTTAGTTCAAATAAAAGATTAATAGATAATAAACCTTCCGTAAATATTGATTTGTCTTCAACAACAGTGTTAGTTGCTGAAGATGAGGAGATTAACTTTCATTTAATAAAAACAATTTTAAAGAAAGCAGGTGCTACCGTTATAAGAGCGGTTAGTGGATTTGAGGCTATTGATAGAGTTAAAGAAAATAAAAATATTTCGGTAGTGTTAATGGACATTAAAATGCCTGGAATTGATGGTACAGAGGCTTTATATGAGATTAAAAAAATACGGCCCGAACTTCCTGTCATAGCTTGTACAGCTTATCCTCAATCAGATGAGCTACCAAATTTAACTAAAATAGATTTTGACGGATTTTTACCAAAACCTATCAAACGAGACGATTTATTTAAAATTATTGAAAGTATTATAAAGCCTGATTAATCAGGCTTTATTTTTATCCATTAAGGGCTTCGGCACCACTTGTTATTTCGAGAATTTCGTTCGTTATTGCTGCCTGGCGTGCTTTATTATAAATGAGTGTAAGATCTTTAATAAGCTCTGTTGCATTGTCTGTAGCTTGATGCATGGCTGTCATCCTAGCACCGTGTTCGGCCGCATTGCTATCAAGAATTGCTTTAAAAAATTGAATGCGTAAAGACTTTGGAATCATTTCCTCCATAATATCTTCCATTTCGGGTTCGAAAATGTAACCAGAAGGTGCGTTTCGCTCCTCAGTTTCAATGTGCATCGGTAGAAAAGTTTCAACTGTTTGAAGATGGACTGCGGCATTCTTAAAACTATTATAAATAATATCTATTTTGTCGTAGTTCCCATTTTTAAACTCATCCATTAGGAATTTGGAATATTCTAACGAGTTTTCAAAACTCACGTCATCAAACAATTCATTTCCTGATTTCACGATTTCGTAACCCAATTTTTTTACATATTCATTTGCTTTTTTGCCTATGCAGATAAATTTCACATTTTCTTTTGGCAATTCTGCAAATACATCAGTAATGTGCTGTTTTGCTTTTTTAGAAATATTTGCATTAAATCCTCCACAAAGTCCTCTGTTAGAGGCTAACAATACAATCAGTGCTTTTTCAACAGGTCTTTGTATATTATATTCTCCTTTGTGATTTTTATCAAGACCTGAGCTTACTTCGCTTAATACATCCTTTAGTTTATCCGCATAAGGGCGTATTTGAGTTACTTTGTCTTGAGCTTTTTTGAGTTTAGCTGCCGACACCATTTTCATGGCAGATGTAATCTGTCTTGTTGATTTTACTGAAGCAATTCTACTTCTTATGTCTTTAAGTCCTGCCATAGCAAATCTTAGTTTTTATATTTTTGTGCAACTTCATTTGCATTTTTAGTCAGAATGTCTGTAATATCATCACTTAGTTCGCCCTTAGCTAATCTATCCATAATATCTTTATGATTAAGATTTAAAATGTCTATAAAGTCTTTTTCAAAATCTTTTACTTTATTGATAGGTACGTTTTTCAACAAACCATTAGTCCCGCAATAAATAATTGCAGCCTGATTTTCGACTAACACTGGGCTATGTTCGTTTTGTTTTAATATTTCAACATTTTTACGTCCTTGGTCGATTACTGATAATGTAACTGCATCGAGGTCTGATCCAAATTTTGCAAATGCTTCAAGTTCTCTAAATTGTGCTTGGTCGATTTTAAGGGTTCCAGCAATTTTTTTCATGCATTTAATCTGAGCATTACCTCCAACTCTAGAAACAGACACCCCAACATTAATTGCTGGTCTCACACCTGCATTAAACAAATCCGACTCAAGGAATATTTGTCCATCAGTAATTGAAATTACGTTTGTGGGAATATAAGCCGATATATCACCTGCTTGAGTTTCAATTATTGGTAAAGCTGTAAGTGAACCACCACCTTTTACTTTTCCTTTAAGGCAATCTGGCAGATTGTTCATTTCTGCAGCAATCTCATCTGATTTTATAATTTTAGCAGCTCTTTCGAGTAATCTTGAGTGCAGATAAAAAACATCACCTGGATATGCTTCACGTCCTGGAGGTCTTCTAAGTAATAAAGAAACTTCACGGTACGAAACAGCTTGTTTTGATAAATCATCATATATTATTAGTGCTGGACGACCTGTATCGCGAAAATATTCTCCAATTGCACAACCTGCAAAAGGTGCATAAAACTGCATTGCGGCTGGGTCAGAAGCTGATGCTGTAACAATTACAGTATAATCTAATGCTCCATAAGTCTCTAATGTTTTGGCAATAGTTGCAACTGTTGAACTTTTTTGTCCGATAGCTACATAAATACAATAAACAGGTTCTCCTTTTTCGTAAAAGTGTTTTTGATTGATGATTGTATCAATTGCAATTGCAGTTTTACCTGTTTGGCGGTCTCCAATAATAAGTTCTCTTTGTCCTCTACCAATTGGTATCATTGAGTCTATGGCTTTGATACCTGTTTGCAAAGGTTCGTTTACTGGTTGGCGATATATAACACCTGGAGCAATACGTTCAAGAGGCATTTCAAAAAGCTCACCGCCAATTGCTCCTTTACCATCTAAAGGTTCACCAATTGTGTTTACAACTCTTCCCAACATTTCTTCGCCTACCATAATAGAAGCTATCCTTTGTAAACGACGTACAACATCGCCTTCTTTAATTTTCTCGCCTGGGCCAAGTAATACGGCTCCAACATTATCTTCTTCTAGGTTTAAAACAATACCTTTGATGCCGTTGTCAAACTCGATAAGTTCATTTGCTTGAACATTATCAAGCCCGTGTATTCTGGCAATCCCGTCCCCCACTTCAAGTACTGTACCGACTTCTTCTAAGTTTATTTTGCCGGATATTCCTTCTAATTCACGTTTTAAAATTTCTGATACTTCAGATGGTTTAATATCTGCCATAACTATTGTATTTCGTTTATTTAATTTCTTGTATAATTTGCTCTTAATTTCTTATTAATCTCTTGCAGTTGTGTTTTAACACTAAGGTCTAGTTGCTGATTATCAATCCTTATAATAATACCACCAATCATGTCATCTTTAAGCGTGTTTTTAATTTCAACTTTAGATGAAAAACCTGTTGCAACAAGATTTGAAATGTTTTGAGTGATTTCTTTGCTGATAGTTTCTTGTGTCGTAACTACAACGTGTTTGATGTTGTTTTCTTTGCGGTATAAAGTTTCAAAGTATCTTGCAATATTCTCAAGGTGTATTTCTCGGTTCTTATCGACAAGTAAATTAATAAAACGCATTGTAATCTCGTGTACCGATTTTTCATAAACATTTGTAAATACACTACGTTTGTCAGTCGATGAAATAATAGGACTTGAAATAATTAGATTAAAATCTGGAGCATTATGTATTGTCTCTCGGATAAGTTTAAAATCATCATACACTTGTGCTAAGACATTTTTTTCTTTTGCAAGGATAAAAACCGCTTTTGCGTATCTAACTGATATTTTGCTTTGATTCATAATTAGTTAAGTTTTACATCTTTTAATAAATCATCTATCAGTTGTTCTTGTGCTGGACTAGTTTCGAGTTCTTTTCTGATAACTTTTTCTGCAACTAAAACCGACAAATCGAGTACTTGATTCCTTATGTCTTCCATTGCCGCAATTTTTTGGGCTTTAATTTCTTGACTAGCAGCCTTTTTTATTTTATCAACTTCTGTTCGTGCCTCATCTTTTGCTTTTCCAACTATTTGGTCTTTAATTTCACGAGCCTCTTGCATCATTTTATCTCTTTCTATGCGTGCTTCGGCAAAAATCTTTTCATTATCTGCCTGAAGTTGTTTCATTTCTTCACGAGCAATTTCAGCTTGATTTAAGGCATCTTCAATGCTTTGACTTCGTTTCGAAATCATATTGTTAATAGGTTTCCATGCAAATTTTGTTAGAACAAAGAGCAAAACTGCAAAAATAAGCCCTGTCCAAAAGATTAGTCCAATTCCTGGTGTTACAAGATCCATATCGTATTCTTTTTAATTGTTTTATAAAAAACATTTCCCGGAGCCAATCGCCCAACGGGAAATGTAAGTCGTTTTAGCTTTGCAGCAATGCAACAACAACACCAAATAAAGCAACACCTTCAACAAGAGCAGCAGCAATAATCATTGCCGACTGAATGTTTTTTGCAGCTTCGGGTTGTCTTGCAATCGCATCCATTGCAGAGCTACCAATTTTTCCGATGCCATAACTGGCACCAATTACTGCTAAAGCAGCACCAAATGCTGGAATTCCTACCATAATAAAAATATATTAACGTTAAACATAAAAAATTCATTTTAATGAGCTTCTTCGACTGCCATTCCAATAAACAAAGCCGAAAGCATTGTAAAAATATATGCTTGCAGAAATGCTACCAAGAGTTCGAGACAGTTCATAAACAAAACAAACAAAACCGAAACTGGAGACATAACTAATGATTCATAAATAAATATCAGTGAAACAAGACTCAAAATAATAATGTGTCCTGCTGTAATGTTTGCAAACAAACGAATTGTTAAAGCAACAGGCTTAACAATCATTCCCATTATTTCAACTACTGCCAAAATGGGTTTTATAAAAACTGGTACTCCTGGCATCCAAAGTGTATGTTTCCAATAATTTTTATTCCCGCTGAGATTTATAGCAAAAAAAGTAAATAAAGCTAAAGTCATTGTAACTGCAATGTTACCAGTAACATTTGCACCTCCGGGAAAAAGAGGAATAATACCCATTAAATTATTAAACAGAATAAAAAAGAAGATTGTTAATAAAAAAGGTAAAAATCTATTTGTTTTGTTACCAAGATTTGGAAAAGCAATTTCATCCTTCACAAACATAATGATAGGTTCTAAAAGAGCCTGTAGCCCTTTGGGTTTGCCAGGATTACGTTTGTAGGCTTTTGCCATACTTAAAAAGACAATAAGCAACAACACAGAAACAATCATCATCGAAAAGACATTTTTTGTTATCGAAAAGTCTAAGGGTTTTTCGTTTAAGACCATTTGCTCTCCGTCTTTTTCTTCATAGCTTATTCCACCATTTGCATCAGCTAAGTATATTTTGTTATCGTATAATATATATGTGTTGTTTCCTTTAGTTACGGTTTTATGTCCATGCTCAAACTTACTTGACATAAACACGTCAAATTGTCCGTCATTAATTACTATTATAGGTAGAGGTATGGAAAAAGGAACTTTATTACCTGCTTTATCAGTATAGTCTAAAATATGCCAATCATGAGAATCCTTAATATGACCCATGATTAAACTGTTAACATCAAACTTGCCTTCTGTGTCTTGCTCAGTTTCCGAAGCAAAAACATTTCCGCTTATCATAAAAAGACAACTCAGGACTATTAATAAATATAACTTATTCATACTAATTTATCGACTTAAATGTGCCACTACAAATTTACATTTTCAAAATCAATTTCCAATTAAATAATCAAAAATTTTATTTTATTTTATTTTTAAAATCTTGAACAAGATAAAAAACTTCTGCAATTAAATAAATGAAATATATCATAAAGAACTGAATAATGTATTCTTTTCTAAATAAGCCGTCATTTTGGAATACAGGAAGCAGGAAAAAGACTGACAAAAACATTTTTATAAGGCTGCTAAATAAGAAAGCATATCCATGTATCTGAAATTTTGCTTTTCGAGATATTATTTTTATGCTAATAATTGATAAAATAGTAATCGCCATCATAAAAGGATGTATCAACAATAAATCGGGAGCATAAATATATCTGCGAAATAATAATAATAATGCATAATGAATTATAAACACAATTATCCCAATAAAACCTATATGTAATATTGATTTAATATTTTTAATCTTTATTGGCATTGTTTACTTGCTTAATTACGAGGTATAAAGACGCAAACACTGCGAATAGGGACAATACTATAGTAAACACAGGAGTTTGATGCTCAAAATATTCGTCAAGGTAAACCCCACCATAAGTTCCGCCAGCAATAATAATTCCCATTTCAAAAGCCAAAGTTGAAAATTTGATAAATTTATTTACTCCTTTTTGGATAGGTTTTTTGTTATCGTTGTTTTTTTGCTTCATCAACAGGTTTATCTATTTTGACTTCCTGATTTTTTACATTCCCACCCATATTACAGGTGCCTGTAAAAACAGCTCCTGGCTCAATTGACAACTTTGAAGCTATAATATCGCCATATATTTTTGATGATACTTTTAACACTAATAACTCCTCTACAGTAATTTTGCCTTCGATTTGACCAGAAACTTCTGCATTTTTGCAAAACACTTCACCAATAAGTTTACCAGATGCACCTAAAACTAGCTTAGATTTTGAGTTGAGGTTTCCTTGAAGTTTCCCATCAATCCTGATGTCTCCTGTTGAGCTAACATCGCCAGTTACTGTGGTGCCGTTTCCAATAATATTTAATCCGTCCTTTTCGTCTTCGATATTCCTTGCCATAATGTAAATTTTTTAAGTTTAATGACAAATATAATAAAAAAATATCTGTTTTATTTCTTTTTTCAATAAACATTATATATTTTTGTAATGTTTTAGTGGAAGGATTGAATTTAACAGATGCCATCAATGAAGGTGTTCGTAGAGGTTACAAGAACGGACATTTGCGAAAATCCATTGTAGCGGATCCTTTTGTTAGAAATAATACAAATGACAATACTCCTGCTGTAATTCATTACGAACTCGTTGATGGAGATCGTATTCATATATTATTTGCCCCTAAAGGATTT
>CAYNKH010000085.1:0-12258 GCA_964397745.1 uncultured Bacteroidales bacterium
TTGCAAAGCAAACGCATTAAAATGACTTAAAGCATCTTTTTTACATTAAATTTATTTTATTTAAAACTTGACAAAAACTCAACAAAATGAAACTTATATATACAATTGCATTCCTAGTCTTTTTTAGTTTTTTAGCAATTAGTCAAACAAATTATGTTATTGAGCAAGACTACATTCGTTTAACAGATGAAGCAAGTGATTATTACGAAAATTCACTGCCATCGAGCTTTGATTTATCAGGCTCATCATATTTTCCACCTATGTATCAACAAACACATTGGGTCTGCAATCAAGTTGCGGCATCATACTACATGATGACATTTGAAACCAACAAAATGAAAGATATCAGTTCGGCAAGTCTTGAAAATCAATTTTCTATTTATTTTCCTTGGAATTATGGAAATGGAGGTAATGGTTGGTATGGAGACCATTATATCATAAGCATGGAAATGATGAAAAAATTAGGAGTGCCAAAAATGTCAGATAGTCAGGCAGACTTAATTCGCGATAGTGCAATGTGGCTAACAGGATACGAAAAATATTATAAGGCAATGCACAATCGAGTAAAAAATTATTATAAAATCGACACTAAAACTAAGTCTGGACTTACAAGTTTAAAATCATGGATTTTCGATAATTTTGGATCAGAGTATTTTGGTGGGACTGCTACATTTCTTGCCAATATAGCGGCTGGAGGAGACACCCATTTTGCATCAGGCACTCCTCATGCTGGTGCTTATGTTATCACAAAATGTGGAGACAATGCTGGACATGCTCGCACAATTGTAGGATATGATAACAATGTTTGCTTTGATTATAACGGAGACGGATTATACACAAATGACATTGATCTCAACGGAGATGGAATTATTGATGTTAGGGATTATGAAAAAGGAGGTTTTAAAGTTGCCGAGGGCAATGGCCCCGATTGGCAAGGCGATGGGTTTTGTTGGATAATGTATAAATGCATGGCAGACGCCTACCTAGATGGAGGAATAATAAATAATTATGTCCATATTCTCCAGCCCACAATTGACTACACTCCCTTGCTAACAGCAAGACTAAAGATAAAACATACTTTACGAGAAAGAATAAAACTAAAAATTGGTATTAATAGCGATACTGATGCCAACACATGGGAGTACATTACAGATTTTCCTATAATCAATTATCAAGGAGGCAATAAATATATGCAGGGCGGCAACACCGAAGCTGATAAAACTATTGAAATCGGTCTTGACATCACTCCTTTACTAAAATATTTTAATGCCAACAAGCAAGCAAAAATATTTATAATTATTAATGAGTCAGACCAAAACGATATTTATGATGGAGAGATAACTGAGTTCGAGATATTAGATTATTCAGGAGGAGAAGTTACAGGATATTTACACAACACAACAACCGAAATAATAAATCACTCTCAAACAGTCACAAGCATAGTTGTAAATACTTCAGAATTAAATACCCCTAAAATTTTAACTCAAAATTTACCATTGCTAAGTGCAAACTTACCAATTTGGCACGAAATTCAGCACCAAGGAGGTACAGCTCCTTACAAATGGGAATTGTTACCATATTTTGAAAAAACAAACACGACACAGCAATTCGACAAATTTGAAGGTGCAAAATTAACCCCAGACGAAGATTTTGATGGTGCCGTAGTCTTAGATTTACCTTTCGATTTTCCATTTGGTCATAACACAACAAATAAGATTAAAATTCACTCTGATGGTTATATACTACCATTTGCATCAACAGATATCTGGACACAATTTAACTATAATTTGCAACCATTATTTATTAACGAAAAAATAATTTCACCTCTAGCGCGATACACACTAACAAATCACTTTGAAAGCGCAGACGGCATTTGGTATAAATACACTGAAGATACTGTTAAAATAAGATGGCAGTGCTCAGACAAATGGGCAGAACCCTGGACAAAGGCTGAGTTTGGGTGCAACCTCATTGCCGATGGAACTATTGAATTTGTTTACGGTTATACTGCATTAGGGACAATGTACTCGAATATTGGGGGTCTTAGCTATGGGCATCAATCCGACAATATTTTTGCATGGTTAGATGATATCCCACCAGCAAATTCTCTAATTACAATTAAACCTTACCCAATTCCCGAGGGTTTAGGAATTAATGGTGAAGGTCATTTATACGGTTCAATAGATAGCTTAACGCAATATCCCATTAGAGTAAGACTTACCGATGCAAATGAAATAGCTCATACCGTAAAATATGAGATAACAACAAACATAAACGATATTCAACTTACAGACAATAATGTTAATGTATATCCGAATCCTACTGATGAGATTCTATTTATTGAATTAAATGACGATGACTTTAAACAAGCTTTTATAAACGTATATAACTCTCATGGACACCTAATTACAAACAAAACAATAAACAATTTAGATATAAATACTATAAATGCATCCAACTTCACTTCAGGAATATATTTTGTTGAGATAATTATAGATGGTAAACATACTATTAAAAAATTTGCTAAAAATTAAATTAAACCTATGAAAAGACTCATTATCATATTTTTGCTCCTGCCAATTTACACCTGTGTTTATTCTCAAAAAGATATAAATTCAGATGAACTATTACGTACAAAACTAAGTGCTAAGCAAAAAATTGAACTTGCAAGTTTACCCGAATTAAAGTTGCCTATACATTACAAAAACAAGTCTATCCCCTACGAGGTAGATAACACTACACAGTCTTGTTATCCAGGTTTGTTTGCACAAAGTGGTTTAAGTTGCGGACAAGCAGCATGTGTTGGCATCGGTTTTACTTATGAAATAAACAGAGTCAGAGGACTTGACGGAAGTCTCGTTGAGAATCAGTATCCTACACATTTTACTTGGAATTGGGAAAATGGAGGTGACGGATGGTATGGAGCAAGCTACTATCATAGTTTATTAGTATTAAGAACAGTTGGAAACCCTAATATGGAAGTTTATGGCGGCACACATGATTTTGGCGGCTCAAGACGTTTTATGTCGGGTTACGATGCGTATTATGAAGGAATGCACAACCGAATTAACAAAGCCTATGCCATTAACTGTTCCGATGAAGAGGGGATACTTACTTTAAAACACTGGATAAACGATCATCTTGACGGCTCAGATGTCGGTGGAGTAGCATTTTTTTATTCTCAACATCAAAATCCTGGGACAACACTACCAGCAGGAACCGAACACGAAGGAGAAAAGGTTGTTGTATCTTGGGGAGCCTCTGCAAACCATGCAATGTCAATTACAGGATATAACGACTCTATTAAGTGGGATTATAATGGAGATGGACAATACACCAACGATATCGACCTAAATGGAGATGGAATCATTGATGTAAGAGACTGGGAAATTGGAGCTTTTAAAATGAATAACACTTATGGTGGTCCGTATAATGGCTGGATGATGTATCGTACTTTAGCTCTCGCATCAAATGAAGGAGGCATTTGGAATAACACCGCAAATGTTCTTTATCCAATTAAAGAATACTCACCAATGCTAACTTATAAAGTAAATCTATATTACATCAATAGAGTAAGAGTAAAGATAATGGCAGGTTTTAGCACAAACACTTCTGCTACCGAACCCGACTATTATATGAGTTTCCCAATTATTGATTATCAAGGGGCAGAGCATCCTATGCAAGGAGGTAGCGAAGAAGAAGATAGATATATTGAATTTGGGCTTGATCTTACTCCATTTTTAAATATTATAGAATCAGGAATCCCTTGCAAATTCTTTTTTCAAGTTTTAGAAGATGATTTTTACGACACAGGATATGGGGAAATTGTAAATTTTTCAGTAATCGATTATACATCAGGAAGTCCTGTTGAGCATTTATCAACACAAACAAACCAAGCAATAATTCAAAATGGCGTAACAAGTGTTAGTGTTCAACACACACCCATATTTGATAAACCCACAATTACGACTAACACTCTTCCAAATGCAGATGTTTACCATCAGTACTCCCATCAAATGCAAGCTAATGCAGGCACACCTCCATATCGTTGGGAGTTCGATATTGATTATCAAATAAATGAAACCACAAGTCCACTAACAGACGCAACACAAACTTTAAATGGAACTTATATTGAACTACCTTTCGAATTCAAATTTTACGATGAAACTTATACGGGGTTTTATCTTAGCAACAGAGGATATATAGATTTCTCTGGCGAATCATACTCTTTACCATACAACAACAATAGTTTGAGTAACGTCTCTGTTAGCTTTATGAATAGGAAAAGCATCGCAGGTTTCTTCTCAAATACAACTTGCAGTACATATTATGAATCAAATCCTAATTACTATATTGTAAGATGGGTAGGAACAGATATTGATGTTTCACTCAAAATCGAAAGTAACGGCAAAATTACAATATTTTACAACAACTGCTCCCCAAACCCTAATTTAGTATGGGTTTCAGGTTTATCATTAGGGAATATAACAAATTCGAGCCTAACACCTAAAAGTGGTGGCGTCGAAAACATCACTTCAATAGGATACGAGTTTGTGCCAATGAGCGTACCAGAAATCTTTTCACTTTCCGAAGACGGATTATTAACAGGCTTACCTACAGAGGAAATTTTAGCATACCCTCTAAACTTTAAAGTAACTGATGCCAAAGGAATGATTAACAGAAAAACCATACCTATCTCTACCGAAGGATTAATAATTAATTATGATGTTACCACCGCCAACAATAATATTATAGAGTGGGGCGAAAATGTTGATTTGAATTTAATCCTGCGTAATGCCAACGAAACAGAAATTACAAATCTGAATATCTCTATAACTTGTGAGAACCCTGATATCACAATCATTGACAATACTGAGTTCATAGGAACGCTAAACCCTCTACAAGAGATATCAATTAATGCAGCGTTTAATTTTGACTTGAATTTTAACTTTTACAACGAACAGGAAATAACTTTGCATCTAACAGCAATTAGCGACCAAAACACCTGGGAGTTTGACATTATCTACCCTGTTTACACTGCTGATATTCAACTCATAGAGTATTTTGTTGATGATTTAGATAATAACAGATTAGACATTGGTGAAACTAGCGACATATTTTACACTTTTGCAAATGATGGTGGTACTGATATTGATGAAGTTGAAATTATAGTTACTTCATCTGATCCTTTTTTAACAATAAACCAAAACATATCAAACATAGGTATGATGGGAAGTGGCTTATCGTACAATGCGAATTTTAATTTCACAGCCGATGCCGAATGTTTACCTGGACATGTAGCAGTATTAAATTTCCATATTACAGGAGCAAACGAATTCGAAAAAGATATTATAGGATATGTAAGCATTGGGCAAATTTTGGAGGATTGGGAAACAGGAACTTTTGAATCATATAATTGGAATAATGGTGGAGATTTACCATGGTTTATATCAGATATTGAGCCTTACGAAGGTACTTATTGTCTTAAATCCGGTAATATAACTAACAACCAAAGTTCAGTTTTAGAAATAGAGTTGCAAGTTATTGCAGCTGGTAGTATTAGTTTCTACAGAAAAGTTTCTTGCGAAGATGATCCAAATAATAACAATTGGGATTACTTAGCATTTTATATTGATGATGTAGAACAACAAAGATGGGATGGTATTCTTGAATGGGCCCAAGAATCATATTCTGTTACCGCAGGAATTCATAACTTTAAATGGGTGTACCACAAAGACGCTTCTGTGGCTGCAAACGAAGATTGTGCTTGGATTGATTTAATTGAGTTTCCCTCAATATATGATGCCCCATCTCTACTTACACTTAGTGTGGCGGAGATAAATAAAACAATGTATCCTAATGAGACAGCATGTGATACAATTTACATTTCGAATCTTGGTGGAGGAATAATTAACTACAATTTAGAAATAATGAACGAGCTACCATGGATAAAGAAAACTCGCAGTATTATAGGTTCCAAAATAACTTGCTCCGCACAAAGTTTTTTCGCTGGTGATACAGTAGCTTGGACATTTTATGCAAAAAACGTATCAACAGACAGTGAATGGATAAAAGAAATATCAATAAACTTTCCTGAAGGATTTTTGATAGACTCAATAACAGATTTTTATGACCAATCAGATGATACTCTGCACATTACTAGTGGCACTCCTGGAGATGGAGCCGATTTTACATGGTTCGGAGAAAACACAAGCAACTGGGGATTAATTGTACCTAATGAAATTGCCAATGCTACTGCTTATGGAATCATAAACGAAAACTTTGAGGAGAATATGAAGATATATTACTCACTGCAAGGCGATATTTATGGTGCTGAACCTCATTTTATTGAAGATAGCTTGGAAATACTAAATTATGGACCACGAGTTAATTGGATTAATACAGACATAAATTCTGGCAACTTAGGAATAGGACAGGAAAATGCAATTCCTCTTAATTTTAATACTCAAGAATTACTGCCAGGAGAATATATGTGCAACCTAAAAATCTTTGCTGACGAAGATACAGTTGTAATACCAATAAATTTAACAGTTTTACAACCTGTTAACGCTACTCAAAACAAAATTGCGGGCATAGAAATTTACCCTAATCCTGCAAAAAGCTCTGTTACAATTAAATCCGAAGATATTATTACTAAAATTGGTTTGATTAATTCTCTCGGACAAAGTATTTACCAACAAAACACATATAACACCATGCTTAATTTAAATGTTGAAGAATACGCTTCTGGTATCTATTATTTAAAACTTGAAACCAAAGAAAATACAAAATTTGTCAAACTTATTATTGACTAGATCTAAATAGTAGCCCCCTAACTCCAGTTCTATAATTCAAGTAGTTAGCTCTAATTTGTTAGTAAAATAAAACTATTGTATTTTTGTTTAGATTATGAATTTAAAACAACAGATTCCTCCCCCTTCCTTCGTCAGGGGTCGAAATGACTTATATTGGGTGGTTATAAGTCGGCGACACATGAATCACAAAATAACGATAATATGCAATTTGTCGCCGACTTTATTCCTCATATTAAAATATCGTTTCGACCATTAAGGTAAAATCTGTTTAAACACATCTAAAAATTATTTTATCAAATTACAACAGCAAAGACCACAAAAAATCATAAATTTTAAATATTGTACGATAAAACTTTTGAGAGGACTTTAAACAATCATTAATCTTCAAAACTTTTTACTATTTTTACCAAATAATACTATAATATTATCAAAAATAACAAAAATGGATACTGTCAAAAAGCGGATAAAACAACTAACTAAAGAACTTAACAAGCATAACCACAATTACTATGTTCACAATCAACCAAGCATAACAGATTTTGAATTTGATAAAATGCTCGAAGAACTAAATAAATTAGAAAACGAATATCCGCAATATAAATTGGCAGACAGTCCTACCCAAAGAGTGGGTAGCGATATTACGAACAAATTCGAAACAGTCGAACATGAATTTCAAATGTTATCGCTTGGTAATACGTATTCGGAAGAAGATCTTAACGACTTTCACAATCGTGTAATCAAAGAGCTTGAAACAGAACCCGAATATGTTTGCGAATTAAAATTTGACGGAGCATCAATTTCTGTTACCTTTGAGAATGGTGTTTTTACACGTGCTGCAACAAGAGGAGACGGAACAAAAGGAGATAATGTAACAGAAAATATCAAAACTATTAATAGTATTCCACTATCGATAGATGCAAATATAATAGCAGATAAATTTGAAGTCAGAGGTGAAATTATAATGCCACATTCAGTTTTTGCAGAATTAAATACGCTGAGAGAAAAAAACAATGATGCTCCATTCGCAAATCCACGCAACGCAACATCAGGATCGATAAAAATGATTGATTCCCGAGAAGTTGCAAAACGAAAACTTGATTGCTATTTTTATTATATGATGGGCAAATCTTTGCCAGCAGAGACTCATTTTGAAAGTCTTAAACTACTAAAGAAAGCTGGCTTCAAAGTATCGGAACACTCAAAACTTTGCAACAATATCGACGAAGTTTTTAATTATGTACATTATTGGGATACTGAACGACACAATTTAGCTTATGATATCGATGGAGTTGTAATCAAAGTAAACTCTTTTAAAATGCAAGAAATACTTGGTTACACTGCAAAAACGCCTAAATGGGCAATATCATATAAGTTCAAAGCAGAACAAGTAATAACAAAATTACTTAGTATCGATTATCAAATAGGACGTACAGGAGCAGTAACTCCAGTAGCAAATTTAGAACCGATTCTATTAGCAGGCACAATAGTGAAAAGAGCATCTTTACATAACGCAGATCAAATTGCTTTGCACGATATTAGAGTTGGTGATATGGTATATCTAGAAAAAGGTGGCGAGATTATTCCCAAAATTGTTGGGGTAAAAATTCATGAACAAGACTCCTCTCCCACTCAATTTATTTCTAATTGTCCCGAATGCGGAGCCACACTAATACGTATCGAAGGCGAAGCAAAACATTATTGTCCAAACTCAAATAATTGTCCTCCACAAATAAAAGGAAAAATCGAACACTTTATTTCGCGTAAAGCAATGAATATAGATAGTATCGGCGAAGAAACTGTTGCACAATTTTATGAAAATGGACTAATTAAAAATGCCGCAGACCTATATTTATTAACGAAGGAAATGATTCTCCCACTCGAACGAATGGCTGAAAAATCTGCCGATAATATTATTAATAGTATAGAAAAATCCAAAAGTACAGCTTTCGAATCTGTATTATTTGCTCTGGGAATTAGATTTGTAGGAGAAACTGTTGCAAAAAAAATTGCTTCAGCTTTTAAAAACATCGAAAATCTTACAAAAGCAACTAAAGACGAACTAATGTCTGTCGATGAAATTGGCGAAAGAATTGCTGATAGCATTATTCAATATTTTGAAGATACAAATAATATTAAAATTATTGCTGCACTAATGAATGCAGGAGTTAATTTCGAGATTCAGGAAGAAGAAAACCTATCTGAAAAACTTAAAGATTTAAAAATTATTATTTCTGGAACATTCCATAGACACTCGCGCGACGAAATAAAAGATTTAATTGAAAAACATGGCGGAAAAAATGTAACCTCAATATCAAAAAACACAGATTTCCTACTTGCAGGAGATAATATTGGACCCTCAAAATTAGAAAAAGCTAATAAAATTGGAGTTAAAATCATCTCCGAAGAAGATTTTGAACAAATGATATAACACATCAAAAAACCTGACATACCAACAAACACAAACAACACTTTCCTTCAACTACAAAATTATTTTTGAATTATTTTCATTTTTTTAGTACTTTGTACTGCACAGTACTAAAAATTTTGCATATCTTTGCAGTGTCAATTACTAAATTTCTGATTATGGATATAAATTACAATAATGTTCAAATGCGAAAAGGTGTTATAGAATACTGCACTCTACTCATCCTTTCAAAACAGGATTGCTACTCCAACGACATACTTCAGCAGCTTAAAGAAGCCGATATGATTGTTGTAGAAGGCACAATTTACCCACTTTTAACAAGGCTCAAAAACACAGAACTTTTAAGCTATCGTTGGGAAGAAAGCAACCAAGGACCACCCCGAAAATATTATAGCCTCACCGAAAAAGGAAAAAAAATGCTTAATGAATTAGATAAATCGTGGAAAGAATTAGTGGAATCAATAAATATGTTAAAATCAACAAAACTTTAATAATATGAAAAAGACAGTTAACATAAACCTAAACTCCTTTATGTTCAATATTGACGAAGATGCTTATAAGATGCTAAGTCTTTATTTGAGTAAACTCGAAGAGCATTTTGCCAAATTTGAAGAAGGTAGCGAAATTGTTAGAGATATTGAAGCAAGAATAGCCGAAATATTTAACATGAGAATAAACGAAAATAAGCAAGTAATTAACATCAAAGATGTTGAAGAGGTTGTTTTAATACTCGGAAATGTCGAAGATATTACAGGCGAAGACATGTCTGAACAATCAAGTGAGACAAAAGCTGAGGACAAAAAGCAAAAAACAAAAAAGAAACTCTACAGAGACTCTGAAAACAAACAACTTGCGGGGATTTGCTCAGGATTAAGCCATTATACAGGCATTAGCACAACAACATGGCGAGTTTTGTTTTTAATTTTCTTATTTATAGGTCAAATTAGTATTATAGCATATTTGATACTTTGGATAGCCGTACCAGAAGCTACAACAACCGCAGAAAAACTAGAAATGAAAGGCGACAAAGTAAACCTATCAAACATTGAGAAAACCGTTAAAGAAGAATATGATAATCTTAAGAAAAACTTTAAAAACATTGACACAAAAAAAGCTGGTGATACCATAAACGACATAGGCAAAGCATTTTTAAACTTCTTTAGTATTGTTGCTAAAGTTTTAGGCAAAATTCTTGGAGTAATATTTCTTGCTGGAGGAGCTCTAGTTTTAGTAGCTTTAACTATCGGGTTTATAAGTGTCAGTAAAGAAAACATTTGCTTCACAAACGATTTTATTAGCATGATTTGGTTACCTAGATTACTCGAATATGTTACTAATAGTGCAACAGCTTGGCTTTTAAGTATTAGTATTCTCGTTTTTTGCATAATACCAGTGGTAGCAATAATTTATTGGGGATTAATACTACTCTTTAACATTAAAAGCAACAAATATTTAAGTATAGGCACATTTATGATATGGATTTTATCAATCATTATTATTGCTCTTACCAGTCTCAATATTGGCGCAGCATTTAGATCGGTTGACAACAACAATGTTCATGCTTATATACCATGCGATTCCACTAAGAATTATTCTTTTAATTTAAGTCCCGAATTTTCTGATAATATCATTATGAATGAAGATGACATCGACAACATAGATGACATACATCTTTATATAAATCAACACCTTATATTGCCTGCAGAAGGAAAATTAAGATCTTTACCAGAAATTGATTTTCACATCGGAACTGACACCTGTGCCGAAATACAATTTATATATTACTCACGTGGGGCAAATCGCAAAGAAGCAAAAAACAATCTTGAAAAAATCAAATACAATTATAATATTACTGATTCTATCGTATATTTTGACCCGTACTTTATTATCGACTCTAAAAGATTCAGAGCACAAAACCTAAAGATTAAAGTTTATATTCCAGAGGGACATACATTTACAATCGATAAATCTTTATCAAAAATCATTGACATTGAGGATGCCACAAAAAAACAAGAAGATGAAGAGCTAACAGGAAAACTCCTTATGGCGACTAAATCAGGATTTATTATCATATAATATTAACAACAAATGTCCGATAGTTAGAATTTTTACTATCGGACATTTTTTTATGCAGTATTTTGCGATTATATTTTATATGTAATTCCTAAGCCAAACAGTTGTTTAACTTGCAAACGAGATCCTTTTCCAATTAAATTACCATTATCATCATAGATATTGATTTTTGTATCATCATCATAAAGCATAGTAATATGAATATTTGCACTAAAAAACTTATTGATTTTAAAATTCACAATATTTTCCCAGTTCACATCAACATTTTGTGGTTTCTCAATATAATTAGAGAACAATTCGAGTCTAGAAGTATAAGCAATATTATCAGCCAATTTAGCTTTAAACTGTGCTTTTAGAAATCCACCAAACTCATATCTAACAGTTTCTCCAGGAGTAACTCCATACGCCCCAGCATTTGATAGCATAGTATCAGTTACGAAAGTAATTTTACCAGAAAGTGGAGACAGGAATAATGTAAAATTATCATTAGGTTTATAATCCATACCGATAGATAAATTAATATATCCTGGAGCCAAAAAGTTTGATATTCTAACCGTATCAGTAGCTTTTTTAAACCCTTCTGCAAACTGGGATTTAAAACTTACTAAGCCCGTATAATACCAATGTTCAAATGCATATCGCCCATATTTTGATGAAAAGTCAATTTTATCATCAGTTTTATAATACAAAACATCTTCGGCCGTGCCTTGTCTCATAAGACCATAACCTAAGTCAAGAGTATTATCCCACGTCATTTTATTTCTTTTGTAATTTGCGTATAAATTTATAAAACTATTTACACTTATAGAGTTTTCACCACCAGCAGCCCAATTAGTAAATGATACTTGCGAACCAGTTAAAGATAATACTCCTCCAGTTTTCCATCCTTTAACAGAATCAGGAACCTCTTCTGCTCTTATATACAAAGAAAATAAAAGCAAGACT
>CAYNKH010000086.1:0-11912 GCA_964397745.1 uncultured Bacteroidales bacterium
TCTATAAAAAACTATTATATATGCTGTTTTTATGTTAAAAAATGATAATTTTGCAAAAAAGTTTTATATTATAGATAAATGATAAAGATAACATTACCCGATGAATCGGTTAGAGAATATGAAAGTGGAGTTACTGGTTATGCGATTGCAGAGAGTATTAATCGTAACTTAGCTAAGGAAGTATTGTCTGTATCAGTAAATGGCGAATTGTGGGATTTGACACGGGAGATTAAGCAAGATGCTTCTATTGTTTTACATAAATTTGATGATAAAGAAGGTAAGCTTGCTTTTTGGCATACATCTGCACATATAATGGCTGAGGCTATTGAGGCGGTTTTTCCTGGAACAAAATTCGGAATTGGTCCTACAATCGAAAATGGTTTCTATTACGATATTGAATTACCCGAAGGCCAATCTCTTTCCGAAAAAGACTTTCCTAAAATTAATAAAAAAATGCTTCAATTGTGTCAGATGAATAATCCGATAAAACGAAGTGATATTACTAAAGCCGAAGCACTAAAATATTTTGAGGAAAAAGGCGATGAATATAAAATTGAGTTGATATCAGAGCTAGAAGATGGGACTATTACTTTATATTCGCAAGGTAATTTTACAGATCTTTGTAAAGGACCTCATTTGCCTGCAACTAGTTATATCAAAGCTATTCAAATTTTAAGTCTTGCTGGTGCATATTGGCGTGGCGACGAAACCCGTAAACAATTAACTAGGGTTTATGCAATTAGCTTTCCTAAACAAAAAATGCTTATTGAGTATCTCGAAATGCTTAAAGAAGCAAAAAAACGTGATCATCGTAAAATTGGTAAAGAGCTTGAGCTATTTCATTTTTCCCAAAAAGTTGGTATGGGGCTTCCTCTTTGGTTACCTAGAGGAACCGAGTTGCGCGACAGATTAGAATCATGGTTAACTGCTGAGTTGAAAAAACGAAACCACGAAATGGTAAAAACTCCGCATATAGGTAATGTTGAATTGTATAAAACATCGGGTCATTACGATAAATATGGTAAAGATTCATTTCAGCCTATACAAACTCCTGCGGAAGGTGAGGCTTTTATGCTTAAACCCATGAATTGCCCACATCATGTAGAAATATTTAAAGCCAAACAATTTTCGTATCGTGATTTGCCATATAGAATGGCTGAGTTTGGTACTGTATATCGTTATGAGCAGCATGGAGAATTGCATGGTTTAACAAGAGTACGAAGCTTTACGCAAGATGATGCTCATGTTTTTTGTCGTCCAGATCAGGTAAAAGATGAATTCAAAAGCATAATAGAACTTATAATGTATGTATATAAATCATTAGGATTTACCGAATATAAAACGCAAATATCTTTAAGAGATCCTGAAGATAAAACAAAATATATCGGAGCAGACGAAAACTGGGATAAAGCCGAAAAGGCTATTCAGGAAGCCGCTTTTGAAATGGGATTAAAACCAACAATTGAACTTGGCGAAGCAGCTTTTTATGGACCAAAACTTGACTTTATTGTTAAGGATGCACTTGGACGTAGTTGGCAATTGGGTACTATTCAGGTAGATTATAATTTGCCCGAAAGATTTGGTCTTGAGTATAGAGGGGCAGATAACCTCTCACATCAGCCAATTATGTTACATAGAGCAATATTTGGTTCGATGGAGCGTTTTGTTGCCGTGTTGATTGAGCATACTGCTGGTAAATTCCCTCTATGGCTAACGCCTGTACAGGTTGTTTTGCTCCCAATTAGCGAAAAATACAACGATTTTGCAAAAAAAGTTTTGGAATTGCTAAAAAATTACGATATTCGCAGCAAAATTGATGACCGAAATGAGATGATAGGTCGTAAGATTAGGGATAATGAATTACAAAGAATCCCTTATTTACTGATTTTAGGTGAGAAAGAAGCTGAATCAGGTAATATATCTGTACGAAAACAAGGAGTAGGAGATAAGGGTGAAGGAGATATTGGAAGTATGAGTATCGAAGATTTTGCGGAAATGATCAAAAATGAGATAAATGTATATTTTGAAGATTAATTTCTTGAAAATAAAATAAAAATTAATGATAAGGAGGAACAAGTTATAGCATATCAAGGTAGAAAAATGCAGAGACCATTTAGAAAAGTAAAAGAGGACGAACATCGTATAAATCAAAATATACGTGCACCGTTTGTTAGGCTCGTTGGTGGAAACGTTAGTAATCAGGGAATTGTTAGTCTGCGCGAAGCTCTCGATATTGCTGAAGGATTGGCTCTAGACCTTGTTGAGATTTCACCAAAGGCTGAGCCTCCTGTTTGCAAGGTAATAGATTACCAAAAGTTTTTGTACCAACAAAAAAAGAAACAAAAAGAAATGCAAAGCAATGCACAAAAAGTTGTACTCAAAGAAATCCGATTCGGTCCAAATACCGATGACCATGACTACAATTTTAAGCTTAAACATGCTATTGGCTTTCTTGAAGAAGGAAATAAAGTTAAGGCTTTCGTGTTCTTTAAAGGACGATCTATTATTTATAAAGAAAAGGGTGAGATATTGCTGTTAAGACTCGCTCAAGATCTCGAAGAATATGGCAAAGTTGACCAAATGCCTAAACTAGAAGGAAAAAAAATGCAAATTATTTTATCACCAAAAACGGCAAAGAAAAAATAACAATTTAAAATTTAATGCGATGCCTAAAATGAAAACTAAATCCGGTGCAAAGAAAAGATTCTCTCTTACTGGCACTGGTAAGATCAAAAGGAAACACGCTTATAAAAGCCACATCCTTACAAAAAAGTCAACAAAACGTAAAAGAGCTTTAACGCATTTTACTTATGTTAATGACAGAGACCTTAAAAATATTAAGTTATGTCTCGGAATGAAGTAAAAAGAGTTTAATAATCAGAGTGATTTAGCCGAAAGATTCGTCGATGGACGAACGCTAAACATTCGCAAAATGTAAAATTATGCCAAGAAGTGTTAATGTAGTTGCTTCAAGAAACAGAAGAAGAAAAATTCTTAAGCAAACAAAAGGGTATTTCGGTGCTAGAAGTAAAGTCTGGACAGTAGCAAAAAATGCTTACGAAAAAGGACTAACTTATGCGTATAGAGATAGAAAAAATAAAAAGAGAACGTTTAGAGCCTTATGGATACAGCGGATAAACGCAGGTGCTCGCATAAATGGAATGTCTTACTCACAGTTTATGGGGAAAATTCATGCCAATAATGTAGAATTAAACAGAAAAGTGTTGGCCGATTTGGCTATGAACCACCCAAAAGCTTTCAAAGCTATTTGTAATAAACTGAAATAAACTAAAAGATTATTGCCGTTTTTGGTCGAATGCTCATCTTTGTGATGAGCATTTTTTTGTTAATATGAAGCAAATTCACTTCGCTATTTAGGGGGCATAATAAACCCGAACCGAGCCGAAGGCGAGTTCACGCAATGTGCTAATGACCTGCCGAAGTAAGTCTACCGAGTAATAAACCCGAAACTCAAAACCCGAAACTCAAAACTCAAAACTCAAAACTCCTACCAAACCCTAAATATATACCATTAAAATCTTTGCAACTATAAACACGCCTGAGAGTAGAATTAACAAAAGACCAAATATTGCAAATCTCAAAAACGAATATGTTTCGTATTTTTTGTTGTTGCTGATATTTGATTCTGCTTTTCTCATAAAATTGATATTTTATACTTTAAGTTTATATTAATTTGTTTGTGTTTTTTTGTTCTAACTTTATTTATAAAACGTTGTTTTTCTATTTTTGGTTGCTTTTTTATTTAAAAAAAACTGTAAATTATAATTGTATTTACTATATTTGTATTGTTATTTATGATAAGATGAAGTTATTTGCGGTAGTTATCAGTTTTTCTCTATGTATAATCCCTTTCTGTGGCATTTCTCAGGAGGTTGATTTGTATTTAATTCCCGAAAATGTGGAAACACTAATAGGTAATAACGAAAATGTTTATTTAGACCCCACATTACATGGTAATGTAGCCGATTTTCCTGGAATAACTGAAACCACTCGCCGATTTGGAAATACTAATGATGAGCAGGATATTGCGAAAAATGAAAATATATTATCTTTTTTCGCTATAGACATGGAACTTGGCTGGAGTAAAACTGCCAAATTTTTAAACATCCCACTTTCATACTATTATAAAGACTTTGAATTGTCATTAAAAATGCCTTTTTATTTTCAACGTCAGGTATATTATTCGCATGGGTATGTTTCTGCTTACGGACTAGGAGATCTTGTTCTAAGCGGTTCGTGGAAATATGCAAATCAACTGTTTTACAATAAAATTTCTGCTTCATTCAGTTTTCCAACTGGTAATAAAAATAAGGCTGTTGATTCTTATCTCTGTCCTTTAGGAACAGGAAGCTATGATATCATTTTTACCGATATGTTTCAGTATAATCAGCCGCAATATGCCATAAATACAATTTTAACTTATCGGTATTCTGGCGAATCAAATCGAACGGTGGTTATTGATTACCCTGATTTTGCAGGTACTCAGATGGTGAATTTTAAACTCGATAATGGTCATACATTTGTGTTAAATTCTTCGGCTAATTATTACATTAATAATTTTGTTTCTGTATTTGGTGGATTTAGCTTGATGAAAAATATGAGTGGTAAGTTGTCAAATATTCAAACATACTCGTGGAAAACTGATATAGATTACCAAGAATCGGTTGGAAACTTTAGAGAGTTCTTAGTTGTTGATGCTAAAGCTGCTTTGTCAGCAACTGTGTTTGCAACAGATATCGTTTTTGTGTTTTCTTATCCGATTTATACTGACTTTAAACAATATAGTGTTATTGAAAGTCGAACATTTAGTTATTATATCAAACTAAGTAGAAATATTTTTTAAATGACAAAAAACTTAACTAAAATATTGTTATTAGCATTTGTAGTTGCAGTTTGTTTTTTATTCTCTTGTGAGGATGACGAAACATTGCAAATAAAACCAGTAGCATCATTACAATTGGATATTGAATTAGAACAATCTAAGATTGATTTCCCAGATGTGTTTAACGCATTTTTCGAAGTTTTGTTAATTGACGAAGGAGGTGCTAATAGTCAAAGTATAGAAAGGGACAGTATTATGTTTGTTGAACAATTAAATGGAAAGCACAGATCCCAGGGCAATATTGAAATTCCATTGAACAAAAAGATTGTAATTAATGTAAGAGCAAGCATTGGAGAGTATAGTCTGTTTGGACACTCTGATACACTCACAATCAGTACTGGAGATAACGAAGTCCGAAACATTAAGGTTTATCTTAGTACTGGTAATATTATTATTGATAAACCAGTCTTGTTTTTATTAGGTTCACAAGCTGTTATGATTTCGGCAAATATTATTGATAAGGGTACTGGTAATCTTACTGAGTATGGGTTTGTGTGGAATACTACCAACGCAACAAGTCTTGATGACAATCTCGGTGCGGATGTAAATCATTCGGATCATTCTGGTCAGTTCCAGACTATAATAAACGGTCTTACGCTTGGTACAACATATTATGTCTCTGCTTATGCAAGAAATACTGACGAAATAGTTTATAGTGAGCAGTTTAGTTTCACTACTAGTACAAGTACTAATGGCATTGTCTTGTTGACTGATGCTGCAACAGATATTGGTCCTTACACTGCCAGTATTGCGTCTAGTTTTGTTGATGATGGAAGCAGAGCTGTGTTGGATAAAGGGTTTGTGTGGGCAACGTTTACCAACCCTGAGCTTAATAATAATCAGGGAATTTCTTATGAAGGTTCAGGAGCAAATGATTTTAGCTCAATTTTGAGAGGTTTGTCAGGGGGAACGCTTTATAATGTAAGATCTTATGCTCAAACCGTAGAGGGCGATATTTTTTATGGTAATGAAGTGAGTTTTACAACTGTTTTGCCTACACCCCCCGATATGGTTGAGGGTTTTATTGAGGAAGTTTTACTGCGTACAGCTAAAATAAATATCTTAATCATGGGTGATGGTGGGCATAGTATAAGTTCAAAAGGCGTGGTATATAGCCAGACACCAAATCCAAGTCTTGAGACTAATGAGGGAATGACAAATGAAGGCTCTGGGATTGAAGAAGTTGTTAGCAATTTGACAGGATTAGTTGGTGGTACTACATATTATGTTCGGTGTTATGCTACTAATGCTATGGGAGTTACGTATAGTAGTGAGCTTAGTTTTGTAACATTAACAATTGGAGATACTGGTCCTGGTGGTGGTATTATTTTTTATGATGATGGAGTAAGTGGAGGAATGGAAGTGGGGGGAGAGTTTACCGAGGTGTTTATGCAATTTGGATGTGCTACAACCTCTGCTGGAGCAAGTTCAGCAGTATTAGGCTCTGGTATGGCAAACACAATAGCTATAGTTAATTTTCATAATAATTTACTTAATTATGAGAACAATCCAGGCCAATGTAGTAATGATAACGACGGTTCTGTGGCAGCACTATATTGTTATAACTTTGTTCAAAATGAATATGATGACTGGTTTTTACCTTCCATAGACGAATTGCTGCTAATTTATAATAATCTATATCTAAATGGATTTGGACACTTTCTAGATTATTATCATTATTTATCATCTACAGAGGCTGGTGCAAATAGAGTAAGAACAGTAGGTTTTATGGAAGGAAATGATGTGGAATATGCTAAAGATTCTGTATGTTTGGTTAGACCAGTGAGGAAGTTTTGATCCCTCAGCTTTAATAACAAAAAATTAGATTATATCTCAACAAAATCGATTGTTTCTTCTTCTACGTGAGTAATTTTGCCATTTTCACAATTATATACTTTACCAGGATATTTTTTTAAGATGTTGTAATTATGTGTAACCATAACTACTGATTTACCCGCATCTTTTAACTTATAAAGAATATCCATTATTTGCGATGCACTGTCAGGGTCTAAATTCCCTGTGGGCTCATCGGCAAAAATAACAGGTGGGTTATTGAGCATTGCCCTAGCTATACTGATAGATTGTTTTTCGCCACCAGATAATTTTGCAGGGTTAGCAATTTTTTTGTTGATCATCCCTACGCTTTCAAGAACTTCACTAATCCTTGTGTCAATATCGGGTTTGCTTTTCCAGTCTGTTGCTTTGAGAACAAAACGAAGGTTTTCGTAAACATTTCTGTCGGACATTAGCTCAAAATCTTGGAAAACCATGCCTATTTTACGTCTCAGTAGGGGTATGTGTTTTCGTTTTATATTTTCAAGTTTATAACCTGCAATAGTAGCCGAACCCTCAATAATTGGCAATTCCGCATATAATGTTTTTAATAAACTTGTTTTTCCACTTCCAACTTTACCTATCAGGTAAACAAATTCCCCTAAATTTATATCAATATTTACATCATCTAATATTAGGGTGTCTTCCTGATAAACACTAAGGTGTTTAGTTTTGAGTAGTGTAGTTGCTTCGTTATCCATATTTTTATTATTTGAGAAACAATATTATATTTCTTTCTACAAATTTAATTATTATATACATAAAATCAATTTTGTTTCGTTTTAGAAATAAACAAGTCAATGTTAATTAAAACTATTAGGTTGTGATATTATTGTTACATATATATATTAGATTTGACAAAGATTTTAAAGAAGATTAAAATGTCTTATTACCAAATAGTTAAAGAAATAAATCTGAGAACGAATGAGATTAAAATGTAAATTTAAAGAAAACAATATGTTATTTAAGCTAAGATTATATGGGGTTTTATTGCTTATGGTTTCGGGTTTGTTAGTGTCGGCTCAGCAAACTGGAAAGTATTCGGAACCTGATTTTACCTTTTTAACAGCAATGGAGCTTTATGAAAAAGGGATGTATGTACCTGCACAAAAGAAGTTTTCTGAAATATTGATGCATAATGGAATTGAACACTCATCCTACAAAGATGATGCAGCTTATTATATTGCATTATGCTCGATGCACTTGTTTAATTATGATGCTGAATATCAGTTGCAATCGTTTATTGAAGGACATCCTGAAAGCTATAATAACAATAATGCTGCTTTTCAAATGGCAAATTACCACTTTCGTAACCGAAAATTCAAAAAAGCAATTGAGTGGTACGATAATACCGAAAGAATGAGCTTGACTGTTGAAGAACAAAGCGAGTTTTTCTTTAAACTTGGGTTTAGTCATTTTGCTCGCAATGATTTTGATAGAGCAGCTAAGGCTTTTTACGAGTCTAAAGATGATACTAACATATACGGACCAATGTCTTTGTATTTTTATTCACATATAAAATACATCAGCAAGCAATATCAAACAGCTTTATTAGGATTTGTTGAACTCGAAAAACAACCGGCATTTGCATCTATTGCTCCTTTTTATATCTCACAGATATACTTTTTGCAAGAAAAATATGATGAGCTTATTGAATATGCTCCCGATTTGTTAGATTCTGTTACTGGAGCCAGAGCTGCCGAAATATCCAAACTCTTAGGTACTGCATATTATCGAACAGGAAAATATGCCGAGGCTATTCCTCACTTAAATACATATATGCAAAATACATCTTCTAAAACAGATTTTGATTATTATGAAATTGGATTTGCATATTATAGCACAGGACAGTACCAAAATGCTGCTAATACCTTTACCAGGATCGTAAACATGAAAGATACTCTTAGCCAGTATGCTGCATATCATTTGGGCGATTGCTATCTTAAAATGGACGATTTAGTGCAAGCTCGAAATTCTTTTGAAACTGCCTCACTTTATAAATTTAATCCAGCTATTAGGGAAGATGCTCTTTTTAATTTCGCTCAATTATGTTTTGAACTCTCTCTCTCTCCTTTTAATGAAGCAATAAACGCTTTTTCACAATATATAAAAGAGTACCCTAACTCGCTTAGGGTAGATAAAGCATACGACTATTTATTAGATGCTTTTTTAAACACGAAAAATTATTTAGGTGCGATACAAACAATTGAGAAAATGCCTAGCAGAACCTCGAAAATAGATGCAGCTTATCAACGTCTTGCTTACTATAGAGGACTTGAAAACTTTACTGAACTAAAGTATAATGAGGCTATTGTGATGTTTGATAAATCTTTGGAATATAAAATTTATGATAAAGATATAACCGCATTATCATATTACTGGAAAGCAGAAGCAAATATGCGCTTGGGTAATACTGATGATGCTATTTCTCAGTTTAAAGAATTTGTAAACTCAACAGGATCAGTTAGTCTGGAAGAGTATGGAAAAGCTCACTACAATCTTGGTTATGCGTATTTTAATAAAAAACAATATGCCTTGGCAAACACTTGGTTTAGAAAGTTTGAAATGCAACCGGGTTTTGAAAATACTGCTTTGATGAACGATGCTCTTAATCGAATTGCCGATTGCTATTATATTGATAAAGAATTTGGACCTGCTGCAATTTATTATAAAAAAGCCGCCGATATTAGTGTAATTGGTGCCGATTATACATTGTATCAAATGGCCTTGTCATTTGGAGGACAAAAAGATTACAAAAAGAAAATTTGGTCATTACGCCGTTTAGTTAACGATTATCCAGAATCAGAATATATTGGAAACGCTCATTTTGAAATAGGACGAACTTATCAAACAAGTATGAATAGCCCCGATTCAGCTAAGTTTTATTTTAAAAGGCTAATCAGTAATTATCCTAACTCTAGCATGAAAAAGGCTGCAATGTCGAGTCTTGCGTCTATATATTTTAACCAAAGAGATTATAATGAATCTCTAAATACTTATAAGAGTGTAATTGCTGAATTTCCAAATACAGAGGAGGCTTCAAATGCAAACGTAATGATACGTGAGATTTACATCGAAATGGATAATCCAGACGAGTATATTGAATACGCTAGTTCGGGGGCAATTGATATTAGTAAAGATGAGCAGGATGAGATTATGTGGTTGGCGGCTAAAAAACTTTATATCGACCAAAAGTACAACGACGCTTTGTCTTCGCTTACAAATTATCTTAAAAAATTCCCAACTGGCAAATTCTCTATTGAAGCAAATTACTTTAAAGCCGAGTTGCATTTTTATTTTGAGGAAAAAGTCCCTGCTTTAATTTGCTACAGAGTTGTCGCTGACGCACCTCGTGGTGCATACACCGAGGAAAGTACAATTAAGGCTGCAAGTATATTGTTTGATAATGAAGAGTGGGAGCAAGCATTTAATTATTATCAAAAATTATATCCGCTTGCCGAAAATAAATCAACAAAACTAATTGCAGCAATTGGACGCTTGAGATGTGCGTATAATCTTGAAAAATGGGATAATGTAATTGCTGCCGCTGCGGATCTTGTGAATAATGAAAAATCTAACGAAGAACAGAGACGCGAAGCTTATTACAAAATGGCAAAATCTTATTATGCTAAAGAAAATTTGATAAGAGCATTACCATTGTTTACCGATTTATCAGTAGAAGTTATTAGTTTTGAGGGAGCCGAAGCAAAATATAGAATAGCAGAGATAAATTATCAGTTGGATAATGATTCGATTGCAGAATATATTATTTATGAATTTGCTCAAATGAATTCGCCTCAAGCTTATTGGTTGGCTAAATCATTTATTTTATTGAGTGATATATATTATAAGAGAGAAGAGTATTATTCTGCAAAACAAACTCTTCAGACAGTTTTAACTAATTATAAAAACGAAATAGACGGCATTAAAGACGAAGCCAGTGAGAAATTATCTAAAATCCTTGATGAAGAACAGGCTGTCAAAGTGGAGGAAGATCTATTAAAACTCAAAATAAATCTTGTCGAAGAGGATAGTAAAGATAGTAAACTCTTTGAGGACGAGGATAATATTATTAGCTTACCAAAACCTGCTGAGATTAAAGAAGATGCAGACGTTAATAAGCAAAATGATGAGAAAAATATAAACGAATAATAACAGCTTAAAATTTATTTTTATGAGTGTTAGATTAAAATACATGTCGGTAGCATTAATGCTTTTAATGGGTAATTGCGTGTTTGCACAAGAAGATGAAGGAAGTTTAGGGCAGCAAACTGTGATAATTTATAACGAATATACCCCAGTTTTAAAAGATGCGAGTAGAATACAGTTTTTGCCGGTAATTGTTGATACAATAAAGGTAGAGCCTGTGTTTGAGTATAGTGCTAGTCCAACTGTTTACAAAACAGATTTTTTTCCTACCAGTATAACGGCAGCGAGTATTAAGGGAGAGCCGCTCCAAAGACTCGATAATGGAATGATAAAATTGGGCATGGGTAATTACATGTCTCCCTTTGTAGAGGTGTTTTATAACTCAAGAAGAGAAAAAAACTTTTCTGTGGGTGCTTTTGCAAAACATCAGTCATCTTTTGGAAAAATTAAAAATTCGGCAGACCTGAAAATATTTAGTGGTTATAATAATAATATTGTTAAAACCTATGGTAAAAAATTCTTACGATCTAGTACCCTAAGTGGTGATATCAGGTTTTCGTCAAATCAAATATATTTTTACGGATATGACCCTAAAATTATTGTTCCTCCAACCATTGAAAAACCTCGCGAGCGTTCCGAAATGGAAATGCAAAGATACAATCGGTTAAATGCTAAAGTCGGAATTGTTTCTAATAATACTGCTCAAAACAGAATAGACTATAATTTAAATTTAGATTATCAGTATTTTTTCGCCTCAAGTGATGATTCGCAACATAAAGTCAAAATAGATGCAGATTTAAGTAAACTAATTAGAACTAATAGGTTTGGTTTAAATACTGGTCTCGTTTTTAATAATAATGTCTTTGATACTCTTGAATTTGTTGGTCCTAATGTGGAATATAATGAAGTGTTTCTTATGTTAGATCCATATTTTAAACATTACACTGAAACTTGGCAAATTAAAATTGGAGCTAAAACCACAGGCGAATTTATTGATACTGCAAATGTGGTGTATCATGTTTATCCT
>CAYNKH010000087.1:0-11874 GCA_964397745.1 uncultured Bacteroidales bacterium
ATATGTTATTATTTTTTATTACGTATTTTATTTAACAATTTGTGTTTAATAAAGACTTTTGACGTTCTTGGTCTTAGGCATTGTAATGAAATAACCTATACATTTTGACTCGCTCTTTTACCCTTTTTCTGTGTTGCAAATTTTACAAAGAGACGCAAGCTATTTGCTGCTATTTACGCCTTGAAAAAAAGTAAAATATCTTCGTCAATTCTGTACACTTTATTTCATTACAACACCTTAGGTCTTTAAAAATTTTGCGTTAATGAAAAAAAACATAATTTTGCAAGATATAATAATTAGAAATATGCTGACACTTTATTTAAAAGAAATAAAAGAGTTTTTCTCATCAATAACAGGTTATCTTGTGATAATTGTGTTTTTGCTAGTTAACTCTATGTTTATGTGGATATTTAGGGGTTCATTTAATGTGTTTGATTTGGGTGTGGCGAATATTGACACGCTTTTTACTATTTCGCCTTGGTTATTTTTGTTTTTGGTTCCTGCAATAACAATGAATATGTTTGCTAGCGAATTAAAATCGGGTACAATGGAGCTGTTACTCACACGTCCTTTATCTGAATTTCAAATAGTGTTTGCAAAGTATTTGGCGGCTGTAACACTTGTTCTTATCGCTTTAATACCAACTTTGTTTTATCTTTTCTCCATACATTCTCTTGCTGCTCCAGTTGGAAATGTTGATTTTGGTGCAATATTTGGTTCGTATATAGGCTTATTTTTTCTTGCAGCAGTATATTCGGCAATTGGGATTTTTGCAAGCAGTTTTTCAAAAAATGCAATAATCTCATTTTTATTGTCGGTTTTGTTATGCTATATCTTTTTTCTCGGCTTTAACAATCTCGCTTTTCTTGGTTTTACTGGCAAAGTGTCTGATTTTATTATAGCCCTTGGCATAAATGACCATTATAGGTCTATAAGTAGAGGAGTTATTGATAGTCGTGATATAGTTTATTTCTTGAGTGTGATAAGTATTTTTGTTTTTCTCGCTAAACTTAGACTTGAAAGTCGTAAATGGTAAAAAATATGGAAAAGAAAATTAAAAAAACACGTCGTATTTTAAGAAAGCATAATCTTATTCAGGCTGCTCTTATACTTGTTATTATTGTTGTATTCAACATTTTATCATCAATGGTCTTTTTTAGGATAGACCTAACAAAAGAAAAGCGCTTTACAATAACGCCAATTTCGAAAGCTATTCTCAAAAACTTGGACGATAAAGTATTTATTGAGGTGTACCTCGAAAGCGATAACTTACCTGTCGAATTAGTTAGATACCGAAAAGTAGTTAAAGAATTTCTTGATAATTTTTCGTCATATTCAAGTAAAGTTGAAGTTGAGTTTAAAAACCCATTTAAAAACGATGATCCAAACTACAATCAAGACGTTTATTGGCAGTTGTACAATAAGGGGCTTAATCCTACTTACATTAGCCAGTCGAACGATGGCGGCACATCTGAGAAAATGGTTTTTGCAGCAGCACTGATAAAATACGGAGGTAAAGAATACCCTGTAAATTTAATTAATAACAATCTTACCGCAGGAAGAGAGTTCGATGGATTATCAGAAACTGAACTTGAACGCGACTTTGTGCATGCAATATGGATGCTTACTGGACGTGAATTACAGAAGGTTGCATTTCTTGAAGGACATAAAGAGCTTAGCGAGTATGAGACCTATGATATTATGACCTCATTGTCTAAATATTATGAGATTGATAGAGTTAATATGAATCAGGCTCTTAATGCTTTGGACGAGTATGCAACAGTTATTATTGCTAAGCCTCAAGCGTATTTTACCGAAAAGGATAAGTTTATTATCGACCAATATATTATGCAAGGTGGTAAGGTAATATGGCTGATTGAGTGGATGAAATTTAGCATGGATAGTCTTAGCATAAAACCTTTTGAGATGGCTATGATAAATGATATCAATCTTGATGATCAGTTATTTAAGTATGGTGTTAGAATAAATCCCGATCTTGTTCAAGATTTACGTTGTTTGAATATTCCTGTATATGTTAACACTATAGAAGGACAACCTCAATTTGAACCAAAGCCTTGGTATTTCTTCCCCGTTATTGTGCCAGATACTCTAACATCGCATCAATTGCTTCGTAATGTTGAGCCCATGCGTACTCATTTCATAAGCTCTATGGATACGGTCGGGTTAGATCCAAATATCAAAAAAACTATTTTGCTTAGAACATCTCAAAAATCGAAATCTTTGGTACATCCAGTGGAGGTAAACCTTGAGATACTTCGTAACGAACCCGAATTGCAGACATTTAATAGATCGGGAATGCCTCTTGCTGTACTGCTAGAAGGAGAATTTACTTCAAATTTTTCAAACCGACTCGCACCAGAGTTTTATAACAGTGATAATTTCATTTTTTTAGAGAAAAGTGAACCAACAAAAATGATTGTAATTTCTGATGGAGATTTTATCCGTAACGAAGTTAAAACAATGGGGGATAAAAAACAACCGTATCCTTTGGGATATGACAAATATTTCCCAGAGCAGTTTACCCCAGGAAACACTCAGTTTATCGTAAATTGTGTTAATTATCTTTGTGCCGATGAAGATTTAATATCTCTTAGAATGAGGGAAATAAAAGTTAGAACTCTCGATCATACTAAAGTAAAACAAAAAATGTTGATGTGGGTATATATCAATTCTTTTATACCTGTGTTAATAATAGTAATAATTGGATTACTGGTTGTAGCTTTTAGAAAGCTAAAATACGATAGGAGTTTTCTAAATTTTAAAATTAAGTAAATGCTATTATGAAAGGTCTTATTGTATCAGTTTCTTTAATTTGTATGTCGTATGTCTCTTTTGGACAAAAAACATACAAGTGTATCAACGAACAGGGCAATGTGATTTTTAAATTTGAAACATATTATGTTTGGCCTTTTAGTGATGATATGGCGAAATTTAAAACGAAAGTTATTATAAACGGAAAATCTGAATGGAGAATTGGTTTTATAAATAAAAATGGTGATATAGCAATAGAACCAATTTATGAATCTATAAACTTGAACAAATATAATTTTATTGACGGTGTCTCGTGGGTCAAATTACCAGAACAAAAAGGTTTTTTTCTTATTGATAAAACTGGAAAAATGATTTTAGATAAAAAGTATGAAAAAGTTGGTGATTTTCATGAGGGAATGTGTGCTGTTTATCAAGGATTAAAAATGGGTTTTATAAATACCGAAGGAGAGGAAGTAATTCCAATGAAATATTATGGCTCTCCTCGTTTTCACAATGGGCTTGTTTGCTTATATATCGCTGATGCAGAAGTTCGTAAATATGGTTTTTTAAATAAAGAGGGAGAAGTGGAAATACCTTTTCAGTTTGAACAAGCTGGACACTCTGGATTTTGCAAGGGCGAATGTCGAGTACAGGTACAAGGCAAAACTGTATTAATTGATAAAACTGGTGAAATCATTTTTAAGCCTATATTAGCAAAAAACATGGAGGATTTTTCCTGTGGACTCGCAAAAGCTTTTATTAGACCAGATAGAACAGGAATAGGGTTCTTTAACAGAAATAATGAGTGGGTCATTAAACCTATTTATCATAAAGCGGTTAGTTTTGAGAATGGAAAAACAATTGTGTCAATAAATAATAAGTACGGAGTTATTGATACGCTTGGAAATTTTGTTATTCCGTTAAAATTTGATAATATCTATGGAGATTGTGGTAATGTAGGATATTTTGCCTGCGAAAAAGATATGATAACATATTATTATAATTGCAATGGGATATATTTTACGCAGCATGATGTAGTAAAAATTTTGCCCCGAAATCAAAGTCCATATTATCCTTTTAAAGATAGTAATGAAAAATGGGGATACTTAAATGCAGATGGGGCTTATCAAATTTCTGCACAGTTCGAAAGTGCCGAGGCTTTTGCTGAAGGTAAGGCATGGGTATATTAATTATTAAAAATAAAAATAAATGAAAAAATCAAATTTGGTGTTGCTAGTAATTGTTGTTATTCTAACAATAATTGTTGTTACATTGTATTTTAGAAGTAATGATGACAAACAAAGTGTTTTACGCGATTTTGCAGTAGAAGATACTGCCAGCATTAATAAGATTTTTCTTGCCGATAAAAATAACAATTCAGTAAAACTTGAGAAAATTGACGGAATATGGTACGTTAACGATATTTACAAAGCTCGAAAGGACTTTGTTAATGTCCTTTTAACAACAATCAGAAATGTTGAAGTAAACGCTCCTGTACCCGAAGCAAGTTTGGATAAAGTATTAAAAGAGCTATCGGTAAAAGGAATTAAAACTGAAATATATCAAGATGATAAACTTGTGAAAACTTATTATGTTGGAGGAGTTACTCAAAATAGTACAGGAACTTATATGATAATAGAAGGCTCTGATGTGCCTTTTGTTATGCACATACCCGGATTTGCTGGTTACCTGACTGTACGTTACCTTCCTGATGTTAAGGAGTGGCGCGAAAGAATTATTTTTAACTATCGTTTCGAGGACATCGCTAAAGTGAGTGTGGATTATGGAATAAACCCAGGCGATGGCTTTGTATTGCATAATTACGGCGATAATAATTACGGAGTTGTTAATGCCGATGAATCTGCAGTTGACTTTATCGTTGATACAGTCGCAATTAAAGAGTATCTGTCAGCAATAAAGTTTATAGCTTATGAAGCACTCATTAGTGAAGAACTTCAGAAACATAAACTCGATAGCTTGTCGAAAGAACCAGTAATTGCAAAATTTGAAATTGAAGATAGAAAAGGAAAAACAAAATCTTTTAAAATTCACTATCGCCAAAATATAAACTATGCTGTTGATGAACAAGGAGTACCCTATGATTGGGATGTTGATAGACTATATGGAATAGTTAATAATGACACCGAAGTTGTTTTGCTGCAATATTATGTCCTAGATCATATTACAAAATCAATAAATGATTTTAATCTAAATAGACCAAAACCTGAACCATTGTATTAAGGTTTTAGTTTGTTTAATTTAAACAATATTGTAACGCATAAACTCGAACCTAGCAGCATACAAGCTCACAAGTAAGGTAAGTAAATTCACAACCCAGTTTGTTGAAAAACGCTGAGACTCTGAGATTCTGCGAGAAATAAACTTTGCGAGTTTGAAAGAAACTCAAAACTCAAAACATTAAGCCCAAACACAGCATAGAAAGAATTAAACATTCATTGTTCATAAAAATATAATAAATATAATAATGTTATGAGTAAAATACCAATCGTATTTTGTACTTTTAGGCTTTAATTTTAAAAAAATATTTATATGGATTTTGTAGTATCACGCTCAGGTCTGTTAGAACACTTACAGCTAGTAAGTAAAGTTGTGGGAGCTAAAAACTCTTTACCTATACTTGACAATCTGCTTTTTTCTGTTACCGATGGGCAGTTAGAAGTTACAGCAAGTGATTTAGAAAGCACCTTAACGACCACAATGAGTCTCGACTCAAATAACGGAACGGGGAAAATTGCCATTGACACAAAGAAAATACTTGACATATTAAAAGAACTTGATGAGCAACCTCTCACATTTAGTATTGATATTGATGAAATGAAAATTGTTATCGTCTCTTCCACAGGTAAATATACTTTGGTAGGACAAAATGGCGAGGACTTTCCACAAATTCCTAGTGTCAAAACCGATAAAGTTACCAGAGTTGATATTACTCCCGATATACTATTTAGCGGTATTACATCCTCAATATTTGCAACTGGCGATGACGAATTACGACCAGTGATGAATGGTATTTATATTGAGTTGCTAACTAACGGAATCAATTTTGTTGCAACTGATGCTCATAAACTTGTTCGCTACACAAATAAAGATGTAAATGTAGATGAGGATGCCTCATTTATTTTGCCTAAAAAACCTGCTGCAATTCTTAAAAGTGTCTTGCCAAAAGCATTCTCAGATGTAACTCTCGAATTTGATGAGAAGAATGCAGTATTTAGTTTTGAGAACTTCAGACTGATATGCAGACTTGTCGAAGGCGTTTATCCAAATTATAGCACCGTTATCCCTAAAGATAATCCTAACAAACTTATAGTTGACAGACTTGCACTCATAAATTCATTACGTAGAGTATCAATTTTTGCAAATCAAGCTAGTAATCTTGTTGGATTGGCGATTTCAGGAAATCAGATAGTAGTTAATGCTCAGGATATTGACTACGCAATCGCTGGTACAGATGCAACTAACTGCCAATATGACGGCGATGATATGGAGATTGGTTTTAAATCGAATTTTCTTATCGAAATCTTAAATAACCTTTCTACAACAGAGGTTGTATTCGAATTGTCCGATCCCACACGTGCAGGCATTATACTACCAAAAGATAGCGAAAATCCTAGTGAGGATATTTTAATGCTGTTAATGCCAATGATGATTAATAACTAATTATAAATTACAAATTATATTAGGGGCATCTGCCCCTTTTTTATTTAAAACTATTTCCATGAAACTTGACATCCGTAAACCAATTGTATTTTTTGATCTCGAAACAACAGGTATTAACATCTCTAAAGATCGCATTGTCGAAATATCTTTACTAAAAGTTTTGCCAAATGGCAGCGAGAGTGTTAAAACATATCGAGTTAACCCCGAAATGCCTATAAGTGCAGAATCTACGTCAATTCATGGAATTACAAATGATGACGTGAAAGATGCTCCTACGTTTAAAATGATTGCAAAAGAACTTGTAAGCATAATTGAAGATTCGGACATTGGCGGATTTAACTCCAATAAATTTGATGTTCCTATGTTAGCAGAGGAGTTTTTGCGTAGCGAAACAGATATCGATCTTAAAAATCGTAAATTTATTGATGTGATGGTAATTTTTATGAAAAAAGAACCTCGTAATCTGCAAGCAGCATATAAATTCTACTGCGATAAAGAACTTACTAATGCTCATGCTGCTGAAGCAGATACTCGTGCAACTTACGAAGTTTTTAAATCACAACTCAATAAATATCAAGACCTTGGTAATTCAATAGGGGAAATTGCTGAGTTTTCTGCCCACAATAAAAATGCCGATTTTGCTGGACGATTAGTCTATGATGAAGAAAACAATATTATCGTTAATTTTGGTAAATATAAAGGAAAAAAACTTATCGAAGTTCTTAAAAAAGACCCCTCTTACTACGACTGGGTGCAACGTTCAGATTTCCCTCTTTACACCAAAAGCGTTTTTACTAAGGTATATATCCAATCAAAAACGATGTAGGCATAGTCTTGTATTAATTAATAATCTTTACTGTATAGAGCAGGTAGTCGAGACCAATAAACTCATAACTTGAGCATTTAACTTATGCTAAATGCATTGTGATATAGCTGACGAGCAATCGAACACCTCGGCTTTGCTCGGTGCATCGCAGACGAACACTTCGATAAAAACCCACTTCGACTGGTTTACTTCGACACTTCGGCGTTGCTCACTTCGGCAGGCTCAGTGCATCGCAGTGCTGGCAAGCTAAGCACATCGCAGTGCATCGCTTTGCGAGAAACAAACTTTGTGGCTTTGCGACTTTGCGAAAGAACAGCAATTGAACATTTCGACTCCGCTCTACACATCGCAGACGTACAACTAAACAACTCAGAATACAGAATGTTTTGCAATCCCATATTTGGTGTTTTTTTGCGAAAAGTAATTTACTTAAAATAAAATTGCACAATTAAACAAAATGATTTAGTTTTGTCAAAAAATATTAAACTAACTAACGTAAATTATAGTAATGAAGGTAAAGTATCAGGATTTAATTGAGCAATCATTCGAGTTTCCAACTGAGGAGTTTGAAGTAGAAGACGGTGAATTGTATTATTATGGTATCCCATTAATGGATATAGTTAAGCAGTATGGAACACCAATGAAGTTTACTTACTTGCCTAAGATATCAGATAATATAAAAAGAGCACGCATGATGTTTAATGTTGCTATTACTAAAGTAAACTACCGTGGCAAATACATTCAGTGTTACTGTACAAAAAGCTCACATTTTGCATTTATATTGGAAGAAGTCTTAAAAAACGACGTACATATTGAGACAAGTTCGCAATTTGATATTGATATTATTAGATCACTTAAGGAGGATGGCTTAGTTGATGAAACCTTGCATATCGTTTGTAATGGATTTAAGTTGCCTGCATATATTGAAAATATTGCAGATCTTATTAATGATGGCTTTGATTATGTTGTGCCTGTTTTAGATAATTATGCCGAGTTAAATCACTTACTTGACAAAGTTAAGGGCAATATAAACGTAGGTATTCGTATTGCATCGGAGGAAGAGCCTAAGTTCGAGTTCTATACTTCTCGCTTAGGAATAGGTTATAAAAATATAATCAGTTACTATCATGATTTTATTGAAAATAATCCGAGAGTTAATTTAAAGATGCTACACTTCTTTATTAATACAGGTATAAAAGATACTGCGTATTACTGGAATGAGCTTAATAAGTGTATGAGTGTTTATTGTGAACTTAAGAAAGTTTGCCCAGAGCTGAATTCACTTAATATTGGTGGTGGATTTCCAATAAAAAACAGCCTTACTTTTGAATATGAGTACGAATATATGGCCGAAGAAATAGTTAATCAAATTAAGATGGCTTGTGATCAAGCTGGAATAGATGAGCCAGATATTTATACTGAGTTTGGCTCATATACCGTAGGAGAAAGTGGTGGAGCAATATATTCGGTGGCCTACCAGAAACAACAAAACGATAGAGAAAAGTGGAATATGATAGACTCATCGTTTATTACAACATTGCCTGACTCGTGGTCAATTAATAAGCGATTTATAATGCTACCAGTAAACAAATGGCAAAGTCAATACGAGCGTGTGTTTCTTGGTGGTGTAACCTGTGATAGTGATGATTATTATAATAGTGAGCAGCATATAAATGCTATTTATCTTCCTGAATTCGACTCTCAAGAAAAATTATATATTGGATTTTTTAATACAGGAGCATATCAAGAATCGATAGGTGGTTTTGGTGGAATTCAACACTGTCTTACACCAGCACCAAAGCATGTTATAATAAGTAGAGATGAAGAAGGAAAGGTTAGTACAAGACTTTTTTCAAGAGAGCAAAGCTATAAATCTATGTTGAAAATTTTAGGCTATACTTATTAAGAATAATCTGAAAATAATATAATTTTTGTGTTCAAAATGCTTAGAAATAGTAAGATTGCGATTTTAAATTTTTAAATACCTTATATTTGCATTTTAAAATGGAAAAAATGTCCGAAAGAACCTATGCTGGAATAGCCGATGAGTTTGCAAAATTTGAAAGTTCAAAAGTAGTGCTTTATCCTGTCCCCTACGATGGAACATCAACTTGGGGCAAAGGGGCAAACTATGGTCCTGAAGCTTTTTTAACTGCTTCCGAAAATATGGAGATTTATGATTTAGAGTCAGATACCGAAGTACATAAGCATGGAGTCTTTCTTGAAAAAGCCCCAGATTGTAGCTTTTCTCCCGAATTAATGGTGCAAACTGTGAAAGAAAAAACCTTAGAGGTGCTTAATTCGGGAAAACTCTTTACAATGATTGGAGGCGAGCACTCCGTTAGCATTGGAGCAATTATGGCAGCGGCAGAAAAACATCCCGAAATATCAATTTTGCAACTTGATGCTCATTCAGATTTGCGCCCCGAGTATCTTGGCACACCATACAATCATGCATGTGCCTTACATTGGGCATCTAAAAACACAAATTTAGTTCAAGTTGGAATTAGAAGCATGGATGTTGTCGAGAAACCTTATATTAACAAAGAAAAAATCTTTTATGCAGAAGATATTGCTTGTCGAAATGATTGGCAACAAGAGGTTATTGATAAACTTGGCGATAAAGTATATTTGACCATTGATTTAGATTACTTTGATCCTTCGATAATGCCATCGACTGGAACTCCCGAGCCTGGTGGACTAACTTGGTATCCAACATTAACACTCCTAAAGAAGCTTGCCACACAGAAAAATATTGTTGGTTTTGATATTGTGGAACTTGCACCAAATCACAATAGTCCTGCTTCTGATTTTTTAGCTGCAAAACTATATTATAAAATATTAACTTATGTCTTAGAAAAATAATTTTATGAAAACAAAAGGAGTAATCTCGAAATTTTTGGAGGAAAACTACAAGCACTTTAATGCTGCTACGTTGATTGATGCTTCAAAATCTTATGTTAATCACATTGACCAAGGAGGTAAAATGATGATAACCCTTGCCGGTGCGATGAGTACTGCCGAGCTAGGTAAAACTCTTGCCGAAATGATTCGTCAGGACAAAGTGCACATTATATCTTGTACTGGTGCAAATCTTGAAGAAGATATTATGAACCTTGTCGCCCACTCACACTATGTGCGTGTACCAAATTATAGAGATTTGACACCTGCGGATGAACGAAAATTATTGGATAAAGGACTGAATCGAGTTACCGATACTTGCATTCCAGAAGAAGAAGCGTTTAGACGTTTGCAAGAAAATATTTTTAAACAGTGGAAAAGAGCCGAAGATAAAGGCGAGAGATATTTTCCACACCAATATATGTATAAGATGTTGTTGAGTGGCGATCTTGAAAAATATTATGAGATTGATCCAAAAAACAGCTGGATGATAGCTGCTGCCGAAAAAAATCTTCCAATAGTAGTTCCAGGTTGGGAAGACTCTACTATGGGAAATATATTTACATCATATTGTATTAAAAATGAGTTGAAACCCTCAACAATGAAATCGGGAATAGAATATATGATGTGGCTTACTGATTGGTATCGCAAAAACTCTGGCGGTAGAGGTGTTGGCTTTTTTCAGATTGGCGGAGGAATTGCTGGCGATTTTCCAATTTGCGTAGTTCCAATGATGGAGCAGGATCTCGAATGGCATGATGTTCCTTTTTGGAGCTACTTTTGCCAAATTTCTGATTCTACAACCAGTTATGGCTCTTACTCTGGAGCAATACCTAACGAAAAAATTACTTGGGGAAAATTAGATGAAGATACTCCTAAATTTGTTGTAGAGTCTGATGCTACAATTGTGGCACCATTAATGTTTGCCTGGATATTGGGATATTAAAATTACGTACTAACCTTATAAAAACTAAAAAAATATGAAAAGAATTATTTTGTTTTTTACATCTCTTGCATTTGTTATTATTGCCGTATCTCAAAATTGTGAAGCCTATATTCCAACTACTGTTGGTACAAAAATCACAAAAGAACATTATGACAAGAAGGATAAATTAAGTTCATCTGAGACTACTGAAATTAAAACCGTTAAAATGGTTGATGGGAAGCAGCAAGTTGTTGTCGCTACTGAAACTTTTGATAGTAAAGGAGTAAGCACAAGCACAAATGAATTTACATACTACTGTAGTGGAGACGTTTTTGAAATTGATACAAAATCAATGTTAGATCAAAGTCAAATGAGTGCTTATGAAACTATGCAAATCGACTACACTTTTGAAAATTTGCAATATCCTGCAAATCTTAAACAAGGTATGAGCCTAAGTGACGGTTTTGTTGAGGCTGTAATCTCAAACGAGGGCATGAAAATGCTAACTATGAGAGTTGATATCAAAAACGCTAAAGTGGAAGCCGTCGAAACAGTTGTCGTGCCAGCAGGTACTTATAAAGCAGCTAAAATATCACAAACTCTTATATCAAAAACAGGTTTTATTACTATTGAAATGCAATCAATCCAGTGGTTAGTAAAAGATATTGGGGCAGTTAGAACAGAAACTTACAATAAAAAAGGAAAACTATTGGGATACACAGTTATTTCAAATATTGAGTAAAACTTTTTATGATTTGGTGTTTGTTAA
>CAYNKH010000088.1:0-11800 GCA_964397745.1 uncultured Bacteroidales bacterium
TGTCAGGCCAGTACTCCTTGTTGTGTATTCGTATTGAAGAGGTTTCATACCAGATAAGGTTGCGTTCCGACTCTACCTCGATGCCCAGTAGCAGTGAGTCCACTATAATGAACATCATCAGCCCTAGAGCGATGGCAATCGCAGTAATGGCAGTACGTCTTTTGTATCGGTTCAGGTTCTTCATCGCGAGCGTGAAGATGAATCTCATGCTTTCCTCCTCTCATCGCTGATGATGGCCCCATCATGCAAGAGCACAAGGCGGGAGGCGTAGTCCATAACCATCTGGTCATGGGTTGAGAAGATGAAGGTGGTCTTATACTTCTCGTTCATCGCCTTCATTAGCTTGAGGATCTCTTCACCGGTTTTGGAGTCGAGGTTTGCCGTGGGCTCATCAGCAAGGACAATCTGAGGGTTTTTGATCAGGGCACGGGCAATCTACATTGTTTTTAATTATAGATTGTCTGATTAATTTGCCTTCTGCAGAGTATAGACTGTAATTTTGCTCTTTATGATTATTAATTCGAATTATACCATCTTTTATAGGATTTGGGAAGATATTACTGTTTGCAGTTTTGTACTTATCAACCTCCGTAACACTAATATATTCTGTTCTACAAATTGTTTTTGAAATACAGCCATTGTACCCGTAACCCGTTAAGCAAACATCATAATTCCCTACTTCTGGATATGCATGTTCTAACAACATATCAAAAGGTGGATATTGCCATTGGCTTTCACCATCACCAAATTCCCAATAGCACGAATCTGTATTTTCGCTAAAATTATTAAAATAGGCATTGACATTTTTGGTTAGTTGAATTAGCTCAAAGTTTACACTTAATGTAGTAGTATCTATCAACCAAATGCCAAGGCTATCGTTTACCACAGCCCAAGCCGCAGTTTGTAAAATTGCTGCATTTTCTGGAGAAACAGTTGCTGGGTAATCTGCTCCTACAGGGCTTTTGTTAAATAATGTTGCATAAAAAGTGCAGGCTGCAAGATATGTTCCGTTATTGGAAGGATGACTTTCGTCAGATTGGTATAAATCTATTGTAGGATAATTTTCTCGTATTGATTTCCAAACCATTCCAACGGGCGAAACTATACCGTTATTTAATTCTGCCATTTCAACATAACTTTGACGTAAACGCCACTGCATACCTTCATAAGTGCAAAAAGGAAGATAGTTAGCACAATTTACAGCATCTCCATTTTCTCTGCCCCAAGTCATAAAAAATACTGGTGTAGTACAAATGCTGTTGCTTTTTATCGAATCGCATAGTATTGCAGCGTAAGGGTACGATTGATTCTCTACTTGTGCAGGCGGAAAAGAAGGTAGTTGACTTTGCTCTTGTAAAACAACATAATCCCATTCTCTGCTCATAATGTAGTTTAAGCTTGTTGAGTTTGTGCAGTGATTTGAGAATGTATGTCCTCCAGGTGAATTTGAAAGCACTTCTATTGCATCACCTTTTGATGTCGCAATTTGCTTTAATGCTTGATCTACTCCGCTATTATAAGAGGTGTAGGAATTTCCTAAAAACAAAACTGATTTGGATTGTGGTTCTTGAGCAATAACAAAACATGAAATCAGTATTAAAATTATTGTAAAAATGTTTTTCATAAAAAAAGTTTTATATAAGCTATAAAGACGGTAAAATATTGATTGGGTTGTTTTATTTTTTAGCATTACTTTAAAATTTCGACCCGCCAACCAAAGGGAGAAATCTCATTACTGGATAATCCAAGTTTAATAATTCGCAGATAAAAACAATTAAGTTAAACTTTCTTTTTTTCTAAAAATCCTTTTGTTTATTACCTTAATATCAAGCAAAATAATTACGATTATTAGTAGCATCCACGGGATAAAAGTAAATGAAATATTTTGAGGGATAATACTTTGTAGGGAAATAAAAAGTATGATTATTATTAAGTATGCAAGTTTGAGATAATCATGAAAATTTCGTTTTCGGCAAATAATCAGCACAAATGCTGGTAAAGTCCAAAGTACATTCAAATTGCTGCCAATTGCAAGATGCAACGAATAAACATTAAGGAACAAAAGAACCAATCCTAATAAAGTGAATATTGTCGAAATTGTGTATAAAACTATTTTACGTGTCTTCGATAAAAAACTAAGAGCAATTAGTAATAACACAATTATCCACGGACTTAGATATGAAAAATTAAACTTTGTTTCCTTTTTGGGAGATGCATCTAATAAGACATAGCTTTCTTGAGCAAATTCAGAATCTTCAAAAAAATCGTAAATATAAACAGGCAAAAACATATAGTCGGAGGGGCTTGCAGCTTTGTCGGTTTCCATTCCAGTAGCAAGGTTTATTCCCAAATCGATCCAATAGTTTTTTGAAATAAAAGGTTTTAATAATTGTCTAAAAGATTGTCCAGAGAACCCCGATTTGTCAAAGTTTATGCGGTTTTCCGTAGCGTCTTCTATGATATCACGTATTTTTGTAGCACAATTGTTTTTTAGAAAATCATAGCGATAATATCTTGCCGAAGTCGTATAGCATGTTTCAAGTAAATTTGCCATTTTTACTTTTTCTTCGTAAGTAAGATTTAAAACTTGTTCATGAATTGTTCTTTTTGTTTCAGCAGAGAAATATACAAAATATTCAAAATCGTCAATTGATAAACAATAATCAAGGTCGCCGTGGATGAACTTTAGATAGAAATTAGGTGTGTTAAAGTTAAATGTTCCGTAGTTGTAAACTCTGTCAATATGCAGCGAGTCGTCCTTTATTCGTATTGCTGTGTGTCCAAAATAAGCATATAATTCATCGCCAGCATCTTGTGTTAGTAACGATACTTGTGCGTCTCGAGATAAAGCAAAAGTGTTTGCACTTATGAGAATTAACAATAAAATATTTGATGCAATTTTCTTCATTTTTCTTCATTTTTTTTTATTCTTCAATATAAACACGTTTTATCCTTTCAGAAATACCAGAAATAACTTCATAAGGAATTGTGTTTAAGATTTTTGCCATTTTAGAAATATTGTTTTGATTCCCAAAAACAATAACTTCATCTTCAACATTTGCATTTATTTTTGTGATTTCGACCATGCACATATCCATACAAATATCGCCTATTGTGTATGCTTTTTGTCCATTAATCATAAAATACCAGTTTCCATTACCAAGTCGCCTGTCAATACCGTCTGCATAACCAACTGGTATAGTGGCTGTTCTGATTTGTGTGTTAGTTTTCCCTGAGCGATTATAACTAATGCTTTCGCCCGCTTCTACATTATGTATTTGTGAAATAACTGATTTAAAAGTCGAAACTTGTTCGGCCTTATCTGTTAGATTTTCTAAAAGACCATATAAACCAATTCCAAGGCGTACCATTTCAAATTGATATTGTGGGAAACGAATTATTCCTGCGGAATTTAAAATATGACGAATAGGTTTATGCCCAGTTATTGAGCTAATTTTATCGCAAATTTCAACAAATAATTCTGCTTGTTTATGAGTAAAATTGTCGAATTTGTCACTATCGCTACCTGCAAGGTGTGAGAAAACGCTAAGGATATTTATTTTACCAGACACTTTTACAATTTTGCAAAATTCTGAAACTTCATTTTCGTTAATTCCCAATCTGTTCATACCAGTATTTATTTTAATATGAACAGAAAAGTTTTTTGTTTTACTCGATTTTAACTCTTTTTCAAGTTCTGAGAGCAGTCCAATAGAATAAATTTCTGGTTCTAATGCGTAATCAATCATAGTTTTAAAATCCTTAGCCGAAGGATTCATAACCATTATGGGTGTAATAATTCCTCTTTTACGTAATTCGACTCCTTCGTCTGTATATGCAACTGTTAGATAATCGATTCGGTTGTGTTGCAAAAATGCAGAGACTTCGCGATATCCAATTCCGTAGGAGAACGCTTTTACCATTGCCATAATTTTTGTTTGAGGCTCAAGTATTGAGCGAAAATATAGCAGGTTTTCACGCATTAGACTTAAATTAACTTCAAGATACGATTCATGAGATTTTGATTGTAATATCTTTGAAATATCTTCAAATTTAAAATTTCGTGCCCCTTTTAATAAAATTGCAGAATTATCAAAATTAGAGTGGACAATATTTGTTAAAAAAGATTCGGTGCTTGGATAAAAGTCTGTGTCTTCGCTAAAATACAATCTGTATTTCCGAATCGTTTCTCCAATAGCTATTAGTTTACTGATGTTTTTCTCGGCTATTAGTTTACTGACACTTTTGTAGAATTTATTTTCATCATCTGAATTTTGCAAAATATCTGACAAAATCAAAATTGAGGTTTTATTAGCTTTTTTCTGATTTAGATAATCAAGAGCTATTTCCAAAGAATTGATGTCGCTATTATAACTGTCATTTATTAGAATGCTATTATTTATTGCATCAATAGTTTGTAATCGCATCTCAACACCTGGTAAACTCAAAAATCTTTTAATTATTTGCTTGTCAGGTTTTGGAAATAGATGTGTGATATATGCAAAACAAGTTATTGCGTTTTCAATCGAGCCGTCATCTGTAAAAGGGATATTTATTTCATATTTATCATTATTAAAAATGACAAAAATTTTAGAGTGCGAATGATGTTTTTCAATTTTATTTATCAGAATACTCGCATTTTTATCGGTATCTGACCATGTTATACACTTAGTGTTTTTATTCTTCAGATGATTTTTGTAATCATATTTACATATTACGGTGTTGCAATTAGCAAAAAGCTTAAATTTCTCAGTGATTTTATGGTTTTCTGAAGAAAAATTTACCTGATGTGCAGCTCCAATATTAGTGAATACCCCTACATTGGGTTTTATAATTTTTTCTAAGCATTCCATTTCGTTAGGTTCCGAAATTCCAGCTTCGAGAATTGCAATATCAGTAGAATTATTGATAAGCCATAAAGATAACGGGACACCAATTTGCGAGTTATAACTTTTTGGACTGCGAGTAATATTATAGTATGGCGATAAAATATGAGAGAGCCATTCTTTAACAACAGTTTTACCGTTACTGCCAGTAATTGCAAGTAAAGGTTTTTGATATTTTGAGCGTTTTAGAGCAGCCAGTAATTGTAGTGCATTTACCGAATTGCCAACAAGCAAAAACGAGGCTTGCGGATAATTCTCTGTTTTTATTTTTTTACTGATAATAAACGAGCGTATTCCTTTTTCGTATAGTTCGGGTATAAAATTATGTCCGTCGTGTTGTTTGCCGTTTAGGGCAATGTAAAGGCTTTCGTGATATTTAACAATTTTGCGGCTGTCAGTTAAAAGTTTATCAAATTCATTATCAGGATTTCCGTAGAACTTTCCGTCAAGTTTTTTTTCGATATCTATTAACTTAAATTTTAACACTATTGATTTTAAACTAAATCTTAAGATTCTTTATTTTCTACGTTAAAACATCTGCGGCACAAAGGTTCGTAAATATCTTTTTCGCCAAGCATAACGATATTTTTGCCAGCTGATTTACGATGGCTAAATTGTGCTAATTCGCCACAGTGCATACATACTGCATGAACTTTAGTTACATATTCGGCAACTGCAAATAATGCTGGCATTGGACCAAAAGGACGACCAGCAAAATCCATATCAAGACCTGCAACAATTACTCTAATGCCCATATTTGCCATTTTTACGCATACTTCAACTATCCCGCTATCAAAAAATTGAGCTTCGTCTATGCCGACAACATCAACTTCTCCTATTAATAATAAGATATTTGATGAAGATGGCACAGGAGTAGAGCGTATTGATGTCGAATTATGCGAAACAACTTCATCTTCGCTATATCTTACATCTATTCCAGGCTTAAATATCTCAACATTTTGCTTCGCAAACTCTGCACGACGCAACCTGCGGATAAGCTCTTCAGTTTTACCTGAGAACATAGATCCAGCGATAACTTCTATCCAGCCATTTTTTGGTTCACCTTTTCTCGATTGTTCAAGAAACATTCTAAATAATTTTTCTAATTTTGTAAAAAATATTAATTACAAATTTATAAAATTATTTTGCATGGAAAACTTATTAACTATAAAAGAAAAAATAAAAAATGTAAATTATATTTTACAGAAGATAGATAAAAACGGTTTAAGCCTTATAGAAAAGGATATTATTTTGCAGGAACTCAGAGGCTTATACACCTTAGTAACTGATTTGAATATATCTGTGCAAGAAACTGAAAAGCCTGTTGATAAAATTCAGAAAACTGATGCACCAACAGTACAAAATCAGAAAAAAACAATAGTCGCAGACACACCGGAAAATATTGTTGAGTTTCTTGATAGCAGCCCCATAGAGAATGAACCAAAAGAACTTGAAGTTGTAGAAGCTCCTGTTAAAATAGTTGACGACACACCAGCTAAGCCAAAACTTGTAAAATCAGAACCAGCACAGCAAAATTTGTTTGGAAACAACGGACAAACTGCCGTAGTTACCATTGGCGAACAACTTGGTCAAAATAAAACATCGCTTAACGAAAAATTTTCAACAGGAGCAAATACAAATGATATTTCAAGTAAATTTGGTCAAAAACCCATTTCTGATATCAAAGCTGCAATTGGAATTGGAGACAGATTTTTGTACATAAGGGAGTTGTTTAATGGCAATAATGATGAGTTTGAAGAAAACATTATTCATTTAAACTCTTTAAATTCTTTCGAAGAGGCTAATAATTATCTTAAAGAGAAATATAATTGGGACTATTCACAAGAAACTGTTTCAAATTTTATTAATGTAGTTAAAAGAAAATATTTGTAAATGTTGTTAAAGATACGTTTGAACATACTGTTTTTTGTATTTTTAAGTTTTTCGGTTTTAAGTACTGCTCAAAATAAGGAAAAAACTTATGATAGAATAGAAATTCTTACATCGCCCGATTATCATGGCAGAGGTTATGTTAAAGATGGTTGTGGAAAAGCTGCTGATTATCTTGCTAGCGAAATGCAAAATATTGAATTAAAATATTTTAGTAAGAATTATTTTCAAAAATTTGAGTTTGACGTTAATACTTTCCCTAATAAATTATCTGTAAAATTAGATAAACAAAAACTAGAACCAGGAGTCGATTATTTGATTGGTCCTGCCACTCCAAGTATAAATAAAACTTATCAGCTCTATCTTCCCGATTCTGTTTTGTTAAATGATACAACGGCATTTAAAAAATTGTTAAAATCTAATAATTTTAACAATAAAATGTTAGTTGTTGATTATGCTGTGACCGAAAACATCGAAATAAAGAAATTCTACATCAATATTATGTTAAGAAATACTGCTTTCGGAGGTATTGTAGAACTTATTCCTGATGAACTAATGTGGGCAGTTCGTACTTTTCAGCAAGATTTTCCAGTAGTAAAAATTAAACGAGAGGCATATAATCGAGATGCCAAAGAATTAAAACTTAATGTAAAAACAAAATTCATTGAAAACTTTGAAGCAAAAAATGTAATTGGATATGTAGAAGGTAAAAATACAGATGAATTTATTGTATTTTCGGCTCATTATGATCATCTTGGACGTATGGGTAAAAAGGTCTATATTCCTGGTGCTCAAGATAATGCAAGCGGAACCGCAATGTTGTTAGATATCGCCGAATATTATATGGAAAATCAGCCAGAACGTTCTGTCGTTTTTATGCTGTTTGCTGGAGAAGAGGCTGGATTGCTTGGCTCAATAAACTATGTTTTAAACCCATTATTTGACTTGTCTAAAACTAAAATGGTAATAAATCTTGATTTGGTTGGAACTGGAGACGATGGAATTACTGTCGTAAATGGTGCTAATCCTGATTATTCTGCAATTTGGGATAAAATAGAACAATTAAATATTGAGAATGAATATTTTACCACCATAAAAGCACGTGGCGAAGCTGCGAATAGCGATCATTATCCTTTTCACGCTGTTGGAATACCAGCAATTTTTATTTATACAATGGGAGGTCAAACATATTATCATAACCCAAAGGATAAATTAGAAACTCTGACTTTTACAGGCTATGATGCACTTTTTAAACTTTTATTAAATTTTGTCGAAGAATATGAGTAAACTTTATCTTGTTCCAACACCAATCGGTAATCTCGAAGATATGACTTTGAGAGCTATCAGAATTTTGAAAGAAGTTGATTATATTCTTGCCGAAGATACACGAACTTCAGGTTTTTTACTCAAGCATTTTGAAATAGAAACCAAGATGTATAGCCATCATAAATTTAATGAGCATAAAGCTGTTGAGCATATTGCAGATAAGATTAAAAACGGAGAAGCTTATGCTTTAATATCTGATGCTGGAACACCGTCAATATCAGATCCTGGATTTTTATTGGTAAAAACTTGTATTGAAATTGGAGTGGAGGTAGAATGTTTGCCCGGAGCAACAGCATTTGTACCAGCTTTAGCCGTTTCTGGATTACCCTCTGACAGATTTTGTTTTGAAGGTTTTTTACCGCCTAAAAAAGGCCGAAATAAAAAAGTTCAGGCATTAATCGACGAAGAGAGAACAATGATATTTTATGAATCTCCATACAGATTATTAAAATCTCTGGAATTGTTTATCGAATACTTTGGTAAAGATAGAAAAGCATCAGTTTCAAGAGAAATTTCAAAATTATACGAAGAAAACGTGCGAGGAACACTACAAGAATTACATGCTCATTTTAGTACAAAAACTATAAAAGGTGAAATTGTAATTGTAGTTGGTGGAAAAAACGGTTAAACTGTTCGCGGTTCCCTGTTCATAACACGAAAAACTAAAAAAACTAAACGCTAAAAACCAAAAAATTAAAGAATATTAGTATTTTTGCATAAAGAAAAATTTTATGTACAGCCGCGAAGAAGCAGCAAATATACGAAAAGAGTTTTGGGTAGCATTTGATGTTTACTCCCGAAAATATATTGGGGCAAAACGGAAATGGATAACTTATAATACTGGCTTAAAGGCCATTGCTCTAAAGTTTGACTTCGATAGAAAAAATGCCAAAGTAATGCTGGTAATTGGGCATAAAAGCGAAGATAAACGTTTCGATATTTTTGTTAAAATAAAAGAATTAGAAATGCTTTTTGAAGAGCATTTGGGCGAAGGCTGGATATGGGACGAACAAATGCAAACAGACAGTAATAAAAACGTTTGCGGCATATATAAAGTTTTAGAAAACACAAATATTTACAATAAAAATGATTGGACCAAAGTTTTTGATTTCTTCGCAATCGAAATGATGAAACTTGAAGATGCATTTACTGAATTAAAACCATTTATAAAAGATTATAAAAATACAAATTTTTAAATTATGAATATTTACAACGGCAAAGCCCTCACGACCGTAGGGAGTAAGATTAAATTTCTAAGAACACTAAAAAGACTCATATTAGAGGGACAAAATAAAACTTTTGAAAGCCTACCAGCAAAAAACCAAAATTTAAGTTTTAAGTATTTAGAAAATAGTCTAAAGACAAATATGGGCATTAAAAGTTTAACGCATGATATATTAATCAGTTTGGAATTATATAATGTAGATGAGGGATATAATAAAGCTGGAGAGCTACTAGCAGATGAAAATGTTTTTCATGGAGTTGATGTGGCAAGATTTGGAGATAGTATTAATATAATATTAGACAGGGAAACTTTTGCTGGCATATCTTTATTAGACCAATACGAAAAAGTAATGACCATGTATCGTAAATATTACCAATATGAAGAAATTAAAGGTGCCCTACGTGTAAAAATAGAAAAAATTCCAGAAGAGGCTTTTAGAGAGGCAATTGCCAACGCTTTGATTCATAGGGTATGGGATATAGATGCCCATATTCGTGTAGCTATGTATGAAGATTTAATTGAAATAATATCTCCAGGCGGGTTACCAAAAGGTATGACCAAGGAAGAATACCTTGACGGACAAATATCTATCTTAAGAAATCCTATAATAGGAAATGTTTTCTTTAGGCTTCATCATATCGAGAGATTTGGAACTGGTGTTAAAAGAATTAATAAGGCATATTCTCAAAGTGGGGTAAAACCTAGATTTGATATATATGACAATTCAATAAAGGTGGTACTTCCAGTAATGAAAAAAGAACTAAGCTTAAATGATGATGAAAAGCTGATATATGAGTCTTTTTCAGGTAATAGAAAACTTTCAAGTTCTGAAATAGTTAAATATACTGGTTTTGGTAAAACAAAAGTTGTTAAACTATTAAAATCTTTGGTAGAGCAAGGTTTCATAAAAGTCGAAGGAAGAGGTCGTGGTACTAAATATACTTTGTAAGAATCTAATTTTAAATATATGATATTAGCATAAAAACTATTAACAAAAAGGTAAAAACAATGTAAACTTGGAAAATGGGATAAAGATGTACTTTGAAATCAAAGAGCCACTAAATTATGTATTGGCAAAAGATGATGATTTTCTAGGGTCGAGGATAATTACAGAGTCTGCAGAATACAGCAGTTGGAAACATATAGAAAATGATGAGTATGTAGAAATTCCTCATACTATTAAAGGAGAGCCTGTAACATCTTATGAAGGTATGTTTGCTAATACTGAGGTAAGAGGAGTAAAATCGAATAATAAGAATGTAACAAATATGTCTTCTATGTTTGTGGAAAGTCAAGCTACTAGCCTAGACTTAAGTGAACTTGATACCAGTAATGTAACAGATATGTCTGATATGTTTCAGAATAGGCAAGCTACTGTATCCGTCAAATACAGCCCACCTACAAATAAAGTCCTATATATGAGATAATATTATCATCATAAATAGGACTTGTTTTATTCCTTGGCCTTAAGTTTCCTTCTATATTCTGCTGGCAATGTTTTTGACCAAGGCAGCAAATGATCTAGGGCCTGAGGACCTGTAAGTTTTGTACTTGGTAATTCTTCAAATAAATAAGCAGAGGTAATCCTTTAATCTCTTATTAGATATAATTTACTTTAATTTGATAAATATTCGTTATATAATGGATTTGACAAAAAGATTAGACCTACAAAATTTGGTACATAATCTTGAAAAAAGACCATATAAGCTATTTAGCAGAGTAGGAATTACCCTTAGAGTTTGGATAAGCTTGGGGGGTAGTGTTATGTTATTAACCAAGAAGTCTCTACTTCTGAGCCTTAGCGTGAGTGGTAGGTAATTCAGTAAAAAGGAGAAAGCAAATAATGGATAAAAAAATATTGATGATTTTTACTGGTGGTACAATAGCAATGAAATTTGATGATGATAAGGAGGCTGTAGTAGGTGGATTAGGGTCAAATGAATTGGTTAATATGGTAAAAGATGCAGCCAGTTTAACTCAAATAGAAACTATAGATTTTTCAAATATACCTAGCCCCCATATGACACCAAACCATATGCTGGATCTAGCAAGGCTAGTGAATGAAAATATAAAAAGAGAAGATTTAACAGGAATAGTTATAAGCCATGGAACAGATACACTAGAAGAAACAGCATATTTTTTAGACTTAATTATAGAAGATGAAAAACCAGTAATACTAGTAGGGTCAATGAGAAACAATTCTGACCTAGGCTATGATGGGACGGCTAATATATTATCTGCTATATACACAGCCTGTTCACCAGAGGCGAAGAATAAGGGTGTATTAGTAATAATGAATGATGAAATCCATTCAGCCAGATATGTGACGAAGATGGATACAGTAAAAACTGATACCTTTAAATCTCCAGAATCAGGCCCAATAGGAATCTTTAGCAACAAAAAAGTAATATTTTATATAGAAAGCCTGAAAAGAGACCATATAGGTACAGATAAAATAGAAAACAAAGTAGGC
>CAYNKH010000089.1:0-11607 GCA_964397745.1 uncultured Bacteroidales bacterium
ATTTTTTTCTTTATTAAGTTTGTTCATAATTAGTATGTAAATATAAACAAAATTTCATAAATAATTGTTTAATTTGAAAATAATTGTTTAATTAGGAATATTATTAATATAAAATTGCAAATAAATGAATTTTGATGTAGTTGTACTCGGAAGTGGACCTGGTGGATATGTAGCCGCAATAAGAGCTGCACAAACTGGTTTAAGTGTTGCAGTAGTTGAAAAAGCCGAATTAGGTGGCGTATGTTTAAATTGGGGGTGCATACCTACAAAAGCATTACTAAAAAGTGCACAGGTATTTAATTATATAAAACATGCCGATAATTATGGTATAACTGTAAACGGAGATGTTAGTCCCAATTTTAAGGACGTGATTGAACGTAGCCGATTGGTGGCTTCAAATATGAGTAAGGGAATCGAATTCCTTTTTAAGAAAAATAAAATTACGGTCGTGCGAGGTTTTGGAAAACTGATTAGTGAAAATCAACTGTCGGTAATAGATGAAGATGAGAATAAAAAAATCCTAAGTGCAAAACATATAATTATTGCAACTGGTGCAAGATCAAAACAATTACCAGGAGTAAAGCAAGACGGTAAGAAAATAATCGGATATAGAGAGGCTCTTTCTTTAGAAAAGCTCCCAAAAAGTATGGCGATTATTGGCTCTGGAGCAATAGGTACTGAATTTGCATTTTTTTATGCTAGTATGGGAACCGAAGTAACAATTATTGAGTTTCTCCCAACTATAGTACCACTTGAAGATGAAGAAGTTTCCAAACAACTGGCTCGCTCAATGAAAAAAGCTGGAATTAAAATTATGACTGGCACAGGAGTGCAAAATGTTGATGTTTTTAGCGATGAGTGTATTATTAGTTATTCAAATAAAAAAGGGGAAAGCAGCATCACAACCGAAATGGTTTTGTCTGCTGTGGGAGTAGTGCCAAACCTCGAAAATATAGGTCTCGAAGAACTAAATATTGAGATCGAAAAAGGTAAAATAAAGGTTGATGAGTATTATAAAACTAATATTGACGGCGTTTATGCTATCGGAGACATCATAAATAGCCCTGCTCTTGCTCATGTTGCTTCTGCTGAAGCAATTACGTGTGTTGAGCATATTGTTGGCATGAATCCGCCTACTATTGATTATAAAAATATACCATCTTGTGTCTATTGTGTACCCGAAATTGCATCTGTTGGAATTACAGAACAAGAGGCAAAAGAAAAAGAAATCCCATACAAAATTGGAAAATTCCCATTTATAGCTTCAGGAAAAGCTGCTGCATCGGGTAGTAAAGATGGTTTTATTAAACTTATTTTTGATGAAAACTCTGACGAACTTCTTGGAGCTCACTTTATTGGCGATAATGTAACCGAGATGATTGCCGAAATGGTAGTACTCAAAAAACTTAATGGTAAAGCTAAAGACCTAATTAAAACAATTCATCCGCACCCAAGTTTGTCAGAAGCAATTATGGAAGCCGCTGCTGATGCTCATAATGAGGCTGTACATTTGTAGAAAAACTAGTTAAAAAATAATAGCAAATTATTCAGTGTGCAGTTGTTCTATTCAAATATTTAAAAAATTTGAAATAGGAACACTTCGACATTGCAACAGGCTCTCTTCGATAAACTCAGTGCATCGCAATGCATCCCTTCGCTCTGTGTATTTGGTCAGAAGTAAGAACTGAGTTTTGTGTTTTTGTTAGCATTTGTTTATGTGGAGAGAATTATACCCAATTTTAACGTTTAATAGTAACATGACCAGTATAGGGTTCGCGACCTTTTTCCAGAGTAATTGAGTACCAATAGGTATCACTTGGCACAGGTTGTCCTACATACGTTCCATCCCAGCCTATGTCATTATTGGTAAACTCATATATCTTTTTACCATATCTGTCAAAAATTTGTATAAGTGCTTCGGGAAATTGATATAAACCAGAAATTATCCAATAATCGTTATAACCATCGCCATTGGGGGTAAAAAAGGCTGGAATATCAATTGTGGCATCAAGATATGTGTCAATAGTATCCATGCAGTAATTTTTATCCATTACCGAAATCGTATAAAAGTCACTTGGTAATTGATCAAATAAATTTGAAGTCTGCCATGTGTCTCCATCATGTGAATACAAATAAGGTTTGGTACCACCTGTTACGTCAATCACTATTTCGCCGCCACCTGATATTGCGTTTAAAATTACTGGTACATCAGCAAAGTCTATGTTTATACTTGATGACGCTGTACAGCCGATAGCATCACTTACGGTAAGACTAAAAAAACCAGGATTTATTACTGTTTGATAACCCGTTGTGCTACCATTATTCCATCTATATGAATAATACACTCCTTCTGGTTCTAATATATATACATCTCCACCGCATAAAGTAGTGTCATATCCTAAAAAAGGCGGCTTGATAGTACTTTCTGTAACATAAATAAAGTCATTATCAGAACAGCCGTTTATATCTGTTACGGTAAGATAATATATTCCAGATGAGTCCACAAATAAGTAATTATCGGTTGACCCAGTACTCCATTCGTAAGTATAATATGTTTCTAAAACTCTTATTGTATCTGACTCTCCTGCACAAAATGAAATATTATCGCCAAGGTCTAAAATAGGTTGTGGAAATATTGTTACTGTAATTGTGTCAGATGAAATACATCCTGCAAAATTAGTTACTTGTACCCAGTATTGATTGGTGTTTGACACCGACAAAGTGTTGCTTGTTTCTCCTGTACTCCATAAGTAAGTGTTGCCGGGTGATGTGTCATTAGGATCCAAAACAAATGGCTCGTTAGTACACAGTGTTGTATCTTTACCTAAGTTTATGTCCTCAACAGCAACTGATGTAATAGTAATTGTGTCAGTTGCTGCACACCCATTAATGTCTGTAACAACAACCGAAACTAGTTCAGTTTCAGATGACCAATAAGTTTGGTTGGTAGAATTATCTTGCCATAAATAAGAAACAAAATCTGGTCCTGCATCTATCATAATATTATCGCCTGCACAAATATCTATATCATCACCAAGATTGACATTAGGTTTTGGATATTGTGTAATCGTTAAAGTGTCATAATACCAGCACGAACCATCATACGCTTGTAACCAATATTCACCACCTTCTGTAAAACTATGGGATGTCGAGCCAGAGCCATCAAACCACAAATAATGGGTGTAGCCAGCAACCTGAACAGAAATTGACTCGCGAGGACATAAAAATAATTCGTGCAAAACAAACAAATCTTTATCAGGTAATTCGTTTACAAAAACTGTTGCAGATGTAGTACATGAATTTTCATCTGTTACTGAAACTGTATAATGCCCACCATCATAAACCTCTATTGTTTGACTTGTCTCGGCACCTGGAGTTGACCAAATGTAATCAACATAATTACTAGTTGCGTCCAAAACCGTTGTATCATGAAAACAGGCTGTAATTGTAGCAGGTATATTTATTGGAGTGGCTGTTGGTGCCGATAAGCTTAAAGTGGTTTCGATATAGCAATCGTTAGCATCTGTTACAATAATTTGATGATCGCCAACAGAGAGGCCACATACATTTGAACTTGAAGGTATATTATTTACATAATAATTGAAAGGAGCTGTTCCACCCGATACCTCAATGTCTATACACAAGTTATTTGGATCGCAACTAATGCTACTAGTGGTTATTTGGCTATAGCTAAAATATGAATTATATTTAACAATTAAGGCATCATCTTTTGATTCGGCAGGGTAGGGGACTCCATCAAAATAAATATCGTTATTACAAAAGCCGCCAACAATTATATTATTACTGTTATCAAGGCAAATTGCCATTGCTCCATCGGCAAAGAGGCTGCCAGCGATGCCTTTAAAATCAAAACTGCCGTTGCTTTTATATTTTGTCACAAAATAATCAGAGGCACCCACAGCTGCTACTACACCATCACCAAAATCTGTAATGCCTGAATACATTCCTGAAATATAAATATTGCCAGAATTATCGACCGCAATTCCTTTAGGATTAACCAATCCGTTTCCTCCAAATCCGAAACTTGCATTTGTAAAGCCACCCGAATTATAAACAGAAACTTGTGCATTATCAACGATTTGATCAGATTGATAAAGAACATAAACTTTATTGTTAATGTCGCAGGCAACATCTCCAGCAACATCATCATCTCCACTTGTGCCAAGTTTTAGCGCCCAATCAAAAGAGCCATTGCTTGTGTATTTTGCCAAAAAAACATCTTGAAAACCTTCAGCTGTAAGGGTAACAGGACCGAAATTTAAAATTCCTGAAAATTCGCCCGTTGCATAAAAATTGCCTAAATTATCACTTGTGAGTTTTACTCCTCTGTCATTAAGTGTTGAACCTTCGGCAGTAATCCATTGGAAATTACCATTACTACTGTATTTTGCAATAAAAAAGTCGTTCGCACCTTGTCCAATATGAGATGAGTTATTTATTGCCATATTGGAATTAAAAGTTCCTGTAATGGCAGGATTATTTTGGTAATCAACGCAAACATCACCAGCTATATCATCATCAAAACCACCCATAAACTTACCCCATTGATATATGCCGTTATTGTCGTATTTAATTAGAAAAATATCCTTATCGCCATTGCTTATAAATTGCTCTGAACCAAACTCGGCAGTGCCGCTAAAATTACCGGTTACATAAATATTACCAAAATCATCTAAGGCAATTCCAGTTGCTTCATCATCTTGGATGCCTCCACCTGATGTAATCCAAATAAGATTGCCGTCAGAATCAAGTTTGGCAAGAAAATAGTCTTTAAGTCCGTTAGAGTTCAGCAATATTGACTGGAAATCCATTTCAACACTAAAACTTCCTACAACATAAATGTTTCCAGTATTGTCAGTAGTTACATCATTTACAATGTCAGTGTAAATACCGCCAGTGATTTTTACCCAATCCAAAATAAGTTGATTGTTACAATCTGTGGAATCGCGCATTACCTGTGCATAGATGCTGTTATTTAGTAACAAGCAAAGTATAATTATTAATATGCTGGTAAATTGTTTCATTAAAAATCGTCGTTAAATGAAGGGATTAAATGTTTATCCCAATTATAGTATTTATCATGCCAAAGTCTTATTCCAATCGAAATTTGATGAGAGCCAAAATGGTATGATTGCAAAGATGTTAAGCCTATATCGTATAAATACATAAATGTGAAAGCATGGTATGACAAACCAATAGCTGGTGATAATGATAGCGGTGCGGAGTGCATCCAATCTAATGTTTGATTGTAAGATAAACCTAGCCATATTTCGTTTGAATACCGAATGTAAACCGACCTTACATCTTTACCACTCATAATATGAAATTTGAGATTGAGATCGAGTTGGTTTAGTCCATGAAAATTCGTTTTTACAAGAGCCGAAGGACGAAATTGAAATCTCGACTTAATTTTAAGTATATGTCCTGTATGTATATTCATTATAACATAATTGATAGGCTCATAAGAAATATTATACATTCTATCAGACCATGGAATTAAGTTCTCAAATGATGCTCCTAAAAAATGTTGCTTGTAGGATAATACTAATCCTGCATTAGCGTTTGGGATAAAAGTAACTTTACGGTTGTAATCAATTAGAGGGTCGTACATGTCTCTGTCGAACTTTGATTCATCCAGCGAATGTAACATTCCCCGAAAAGACATCCCAAAAGAAAGGATCATTTTATTGTATCTTTTGGCACTAATTAAGGCCTGCCACGACCACGATAATTGAAATCCATTATATGAGTTTGGACCATTTTTGTCAGAGTAAAGATAGCCACCAATACCTCCAGCTCTGCCTTTAAGACGATGTTTAAACATTAAAAAAGATGTGCTAGGAGAATCGTCTATGCCTACCCATTGTTCTCTATGAGTCATTTTGACTGTAGTAACTTCAGATATACCAGCAAAAGCAGGATTGACAAGCATAAAATCAAACATGTACTGTTCATGTACTGGCAAATTCTGTGCTTGTAAAAAAGTTCCGAAAACTCCAATCAGTGTAAAAAATGTAATAACTCTTCTTAACATTAGAAAACAAATATACGTTTTTATTTATAAACTACAATTCCTATAACCAAAAATAACACTACCTACTCGAATCATTGTGCTGCCAGTATCTATAGCAATTTCCCAATCGTTACTCATACCCATGCTAATCTCTTTAAAATCGCTTGAATCATTAAAAAAGTCGTTTTTAAGTTTGTCATATATTTCACGTAAGGCTATAAACTCAGAACGCACTTTTAATTCATCTTCAGTAAAACTCGCCATGCCCATTACGCCAACGATTTTTATATTAGTCAATTTTTTATACTCTTCAGATTGCAGTATGTCAACCGCCTCTTCAAAATTTAATCCAAATTTTGTGTCCTCACTTGCAATATGAAATTGCAATAGACAGTTAATTGTTCTTGAATTATTTTTCGCCTGCTTGTTTATTTCTTTTAATAATCTAAGACTGTCAACACTGTGAATTAAATCAACAAACTCTGCAATATATTTTACTTTATTCCTTTGCAAGTGCCCAATTAGATGCCAACTAATGTTAAGCTCTTTAAGCTCATCGTGTTTAGCAATCATTTCTTGCACCCTGTTTTCACCAAATATCCTGTGCCCTGTAGCATAAGCCTCTTTAATCATCTCTACCGTATGAGTTTTAGAAACTGCTACTAGTTTTACAGTTTCGGGTAACTGATTCTTGAAACTTATTATTTTATCTTTAATTGTACTCATTATTTTTCTTCCATTATATTAATGACTTAACTATCGCCCTAATAGTTGCTTTTTTCGATGTCTGTTTTTGCTATTTTTTTTGTCCCATAATTGCAGCAATTGACAATAATACTCCAAGTGCAACGCCTAGTAATGCAGCAAATAAAATCTGCCACTCTTCGGGTAAACAAAAAGTAATTGTATGTGCTGGTATCCAAAAAAATGGAATGGTCTTTTTAAAGACAAAGTTCCATTGTACCGACCAGTTTAGTGATGGGAAAATCTCCTTAAATTTAATAGGCTTAAATAAACCTGATAGTGTTCCACCGTTATTTAAAATATGGGTATCCGTTATTTTATGAAAAGTCATAAATATTGGTGCAAAAATAATGTTCATTGATGTGCTAACACAAAAAGCGACAAATATTTTTGCCCAACTAAGATCGCCTTTAAACACTTGAACGGCATCAGCCATTCCCATATAAGTGAGAAAAGCAGGTGTTCCTACCGCAAAAATAATAAAAGCCATTTTAATACTTAGTCCAAGAAAACCCCAAACAATAGCCCGCGGAATTATTCCAAACCCTTTTTGATTATAAACTCCTGCTTTTATTCGCAATCCTATTGATTCTCCCAAAGTTGCAAGTATTGCAAATTTGATAAAACTCATTATCATACCATGTTCTTGGTTAAACGTAGTATAAAACTCGTAAACTTGCGGGATAACAAAAAATGGTAGTAAAAATAATACAACTGCTAATATAAATATAAAATCATTTTTTTTCATAATATGATATTGCTAATTATCGGGTTTCTTCAATTTCTTGATTAGTATATAATTTAAAAACTTTCCCTGCTTTTTCGCTTATTCTGTCCCACGAGAAAATCACTAAGCCAATGGATAGAATAAGCATGGCTATTAAAAGCTTTTCATGTGATGTAAAATCTTTGAATTTCTTCATTTTACTTCTCAATTCGTATTCGTGCATCAACTGCTTTTACGTACTTTGAGTTTCCAAGAAGAGGATTTAAATCCATTTCAAAAATCTCTGGTGCCGCTTCAACTAGAGCCGAAATTTTTCTAATTTGTTTTTGCATAACATCTTGATTAACACCTTCTTGACCACGAACTCCTTCAATAATTTTATATGATTTAAGATTTTTAATCATATATTCTGCTTCATTTTCTGATACTGGTGAAATTGAAGTATTTACATCATGGAAAACTTCAATAAAAATTCCACCAAGACCAGCAAGTACCATGTGTCCAAATTTATCTTCGCGTTTAGCTCCAATAAATACTTCGGTACCACTAAGCATTTCGCCCATCAAAACTGCGTAAGTATCTTTAATAGACATAAGTCTAACAAACTCACGTCTTATAGTTTCTTCATCTTTTACATTTAAAACTACTCCTCCAACATCAGATTTATGAACTGGACCAACAACTTTCATTACTAATGGAAAGCCAAATTCACTTGCAAATGCAATTGCATCTTCAACATTATCAACAACACGCTCATAAACTCTGTCAATTCCTGCTGCATCAAGCAAAGCAAAAACTTCATCAGGGCTTAAATAGCCATTTTCAGCCTTGTCAATTACCTGTCTAATTTTATTTTTGTCAATTGTAGGTAAAACTATATTATCAGTTTGTGGTTCAGGGGTATTGACAACTTTACATAGAGCGTTTCCAAAACTTACTTCATCAGGAAAGTTAATTCGACCTTTAGCAATAAAAGCTTCAATTTCATCTTTTACATTTATAACTGAAGGCAAAATCGGATAAATTGGTTTTTTGCTAGATTTCATTTTCTCGTCTAGCAAATCGTAAACATCATAATTTGATGTAAGACCTGGGCTACCAAAAATCACAGCCATTGCATCTATTTCGTCAAAATCATTTTCGCACGCATCAATAATGTCTCCTAATTGCTCTGCGGTTCCTGTTGCCAAAAAGTCGATAGGATTAGCAACCGAGCTACCTGCATACAATTTTTCTAGTAAAGCATCAGCTTTTGCTCCTTCGATGTGTGGGACGTTTAATCCGCCATCGCTCAAGGCATCTGTAAGCATTACCGCTGGACCACCAGCATGAGTAATAATAGCTACATTTTCACCTTTTGCAATTGGGTGCATAAATATTGAAGCTACTGTCGCAAGCTCATCTCGACCATTACAGCGAACAATCCCAGCTTTTTTAAATAACGCATCAACTGCTACATCGCTACTTGCCAAAGCACCAGTATGTGATGAGGCTGCACGGCTGCCTGCTTCAGAACCACCAGCTTTTATTGCAGCAATTTTTGCTCCTTTTCTAATAAGCGATGAGGCGTGTTTATACAGCATTTTAGGTTTGTCGATATTTTCAATATATAGCATTTTGACTGGAGCACTTTTGCCATGCTTGTAAGTTTCGTCTAAATGTTTTAATATTTCTTCAACACCAATTTGGGCAGAGTTTCCAACCGAATATACCGAAGAAAACCGCAAACCTTTAAGAACTGCTGTTTCAAGTATAAACACCGCTGTCGCACCAGAGCCAGTAATAAAATCTACACCTTGTGCATCGAGCTCAGGGATAGGAGTAGTAAAAATTCCGTTGTAAGTTTGATTTAATAAGCCAACACAATTAGGTCCTATTAAACTGCCACCCACATTATTTATTGTTTCAACAATCTTATCTTCTAATTTTGCTCCTTCTTCATTCTCCTCGCTAAAACCTGCTGATAAAATTATAAAACCACGAGTTCCTTTTTCGCTAGTCAGAACTTCGACACTTTGTAAACAATATTTTGCAGCAATTGCCAATATTGCACAATCTACTTGTGGTACTTCTTCTACACTGCGGTATGATTTTAGCCCTTGAACTTCGTCAAGTTTTGGATTAACTACATAAAGATTGCCAGCAAAATGCCCATCAATTAAATTCTTAAGAACTTTACCACCGGGTTTCGTAATATCGTCCGAACCTCCAACAACAACAACACTCTTTGGATTTAATAACTTATCGTTTATCATTTTTTCTTATTTTTTTTGTTTCTTGCAAAGTTAAAACTATAATTTTATGAAAAAAACGAAGTATTGTTTTTTTTTCATAAATTTGTCTCAAAATAATACTTACTAAGAGATGAAAACAAAATTTTACTTTGTACTTATGCTGGTTTTGTGCTTTGCAGTAAATGTTTATGCACAATATTCAACTGCAAATATTGATGCCGAGAATAATTTTAAAATTACTACCCAAACTCATGATAGTAAAAATTTAATCAAATCGCACAAAGCAAATCAATTAATAGGATGGCCTAAAGCGTTTCAAAGTAATCCTAGTTTTAAAAATATGCGAGGCGTTTGCTTAGAGGATATTACTAGTGATGGTGCCGATGAAATAATATTTGCCGCAGATAGTAGCTTGTATGTATATAACGGTGCTGGAATAAAATTGTGGGAGGTGGATTTGTTGGGACCTGCTACTTACCCTCCTTCAGTTGCTGACATTAATAATGATGGCTCACTTGAAATAGTGCAAATATCTATTGGTAATGCTGCAAGTTCTTATGTTTATGTTTTTGACGCAAATGGAAGTACTGTTGAAGGATGGCCAGTTTCGATAAATGGAAATTGGTTAGTCTGTTCGGCTGCTCTTGCGGATATTGATAATGATAAAAACCTTGAGATTTTAGTTGCCGAACTTAGATCTCCTGGAAGATTGCATATTCTAAAAAATGATGGAACAAGTTTTGGCGGAAATTGGCCTGTCGAACTTGATGCTAACCCTGCAATAACTCCTTCGATTGCATATAATTATAAGTTGAGAAATGAATCAGGAGTTAATGCTTTAGTACAAAATCTTATTGTTATGTGTTCTACAAAATCTATTTTTGCCTTTGATACTGATGGCAACGTTTTAGACGGTTTCCCAATTGAAAATGACAATACAAAGTTTTCGTATCAATCACCCCTTATTTGTGATGATTTGTTAAAAACTGAAATTATTGGCTCAAGTCATGGAGACCAACCTGAATTTTATAATATTCTATTCGATGGATTAAATACAGGAATTAGTTGGTCTGTACCAACAGTTGACAATTCGTGGACATATTCTCCTCCAACAGCTATTGGATTAAACGAAACTTTCGATTTTTATCTTTTTGGACAACCTCAAGCTAATGGAACCGATAATTTTCCAGCAATCCATGCTTTTGACCCACAAGGGAATTATATAAACGGATTTCCTTATGAAAGAACAGACGGCTTAGAAGGTTTTATAACTGCGATGTATTCGGTGGATTTTGATAAATTATATGTTTTCACTGGCTCGAATTCGAAAGATGCAAATGGCTTTGGATACATTCACGCATACGCAGCAAATACAGATCTTTCTAGTTTTACCGAAATGCCAGGCTTCCCAATTCAGGTGCAAGGATTTACGTTTATGAACGGAATAAATCTTGGTGATGTAAATAATAATCAAAAACTCGATTTGGTTGTATTAAGTTACGATTTGGATTTTCAAGAAACGGATTCTGTCCATATTAATGTGTTCGAGATGGATGATATTATTTATAATCCTGATTATTGTTATGGAACTTATAAAGGTAATAACTTGCGTAATGGATACGTAAATCCGTTTAGATATTCTGCTGATATTGAAACTCCTATAATAAATAATTCAGTCGAAGTTTATCCACGAGTTTTTGAAAACTTTATTAATATTGAGCTAAATTCAAACTCAAAATTTGACGCATTTATCTATTCATCACAAGGCCAGTTAATTAATAAACTTTGTGATTGTGAAAATAAATGTACTTTTAAGCTTCAAGATTTTGCTAAAGGCATATATTTTGTTAAAGTGAAACAAAACAATA
>CAYNKH010000090.1:0-11566 GCA_964397745.1 uncultured Bacteroidales bacterium
GCAAAAGAATTTGCTGCTGTAGAATTGTTTTCAAATATAACTTGCGAACCATTTACTTGATACTCAAACCCTGCTGTTGGTTCTTGATTTATGTACACAGTTACAGGGGTTTTCTCTGAGTAGCAATTGGGCATAATAATATTCCAATCGTAAAAAAACGCATAATATCGCTTTGCATCATTCCACCAAACAACAGTACTTTCTTTTAATGTAACTATATCTCCAATATTGTATGGATAAGGGAAAGTCGCCAAGATGCCTGTTGCACCTCGGTACAAACCCTGCGGATTTGAACAACCCAATTTTAGGTTATTTTCGATTGGCAAATCGAAATTAAGATTTACAATTTGTTCTCCTTCTTCAATATAAAAATCTTCATTATATAAAGTGCTTCCAATTGAATTTTTGAGGTAAATGGTTCTGGTGCCAGCATTTTCTGCATAAACTTTTACAGTTTCTAATTTACAATTAGTATTACAGTCAAATAAAAGATAATTATTACCACCTGAAATATAATTGCCACCTTCCGAATTATTTAGCTCGCCTCCGTTATAGTTTTCGCCAAAAGTAGTTTCTTGAATATAATAGCTTGTTGTCTCGTTTAATACTGGACTTGTAAATGTTGCTCCTGTATGAAATGGGCTCTCATCAAGCACTGCAGTAAACCAATTTGTTTCGCCTTGCAAACCTGGACTTATTTCAACCGACCCAGAGGTTTCACAGATAATATAATCGTAAATATTATTAAGCTCATTTAGGCTAATCTCAATATAAAACATAGCCCAAAGAGAGTCTGTACCATGTTCATTTTCTCCATATAATTTAACGGAATAAGTGCCATTTTCGGAGTAAATATGACTTGGGTTTTTATCGGTAGAGTTTGTCTCGTCACCAAAATCCCAATAATAAGTTGTCGATTCTGATGCTTCGGATAAATTAATAAACTGTATTTCTGGATTGCAATCTGTTGTTTGTGTATTTGCAGTAAAGTTTACAAAAGGAGGTAAATTATTAAGATTTACTAATTGGACATTAAGAATTGTTTGCTCATAATTATTTATATCAACAGCATAAGTTTTTGTACCGTATCCTTCGCAAGAAAAACTAATGTTATAAGTTCCTTCAAATAGTAATCTGTAATAATCGCCATGTAATGGAAAAGAATAAACATGTGAATTAAAAGTGTCGTAGTCGTCAATATAAACTTTGGCTTGCAATGGTTCTCCAGTAAGAGAATCTGTTACAATTCCTCTTAAACCATAAGTAACTTGCTCTATATAATCTAATAGGGCTTTTTGGTTGTATATCCAGTGGTTTGGAAGTTCTTCTGCATCAATTTTTTTAGCAGTGCTTAATTCAAGCGTAAGTTCTCTGCAATTATGATAATAATTCATATAATCCTGCCTTGAACCAGTTATGGTGTACCAATCATGACCATTGGTAACGCCATTGCCTTGGTCTGTAAGATATCCAGATGGGGAGTTTTCTTGTGCGTTATCGGCATACTCACGCGAAACCAATACCCACCAATCATTATCGGCAGGATAAGTAGGTTCTGTATCATAAGGATAATTAATTAATTCGGCTCCACTATGGCTATTTGCCGACATAGCAAAGTTTCTTTCGCTTGCAAAATCCATAAATTCGACAGTTTCGATGCCATAGTCGTTACCATCAGGATGTTCGCCAGCAATAAAATCGTGATAATTTCTGTTTAGGTCGATATTTGCAGCATTATTTCTACGGCTATCTGCTACTGTGTTATCTCCTCCGTAATATGTTCCATCAGGATTTGCAAATGGATTGATAAATATTTGAACATTATCAACTAAATTTGTTATTTGTGTATCTGTTCCATAATTTGTTAAAATATGCTCAATTAATCTAAGAAAAAGCATTCCAGAAACCAGCTCATCACCGTGCATCATTCCTGTATAAAAAAACTCTGGTTCAGCCTCTTGTTCAGAGACATTATCGGATATTTTAACAACAAGTAAAAGTCGCCCTTCACCGCTATATCCTATTGTATCAAGTTTACAAATATCTGGATAATTAGTGGCAAAACTTTGCATCATTTCTACATAAACATCGTAAGTCGGATAACGATCCCAATCTATCATCTCCGAAATATTAGTTGCCATTGCAAGTGCTTTGCTTGAATAATAGTCTTCTACTATTTCAAAATCTTTCCCAATTTGAAGAAATTTTGCAAATTGTTGCTGATTTGCATAAGATTTAACATCTTTACCATTATAAAAATCGACAGATAATATATCAACAAAACTCTGAATTTCGGATGGATTAGACTTAAAGCTAAAGTATATTTCGCCTCTATTATTTAAAATAGACGCCGCATCAAGGCTTTGTTTTTCTTGTGAAAAGGCAGTAAAACTTATACAAAAAGCAAATAGTGCCAAAAATATTTTTTTCATTCTAATATTGTTTACTTAAATCTCTCAATTTTGATAAAAATAGTTTGAAATAACAAATGTTATTACAATCTATAGCTTGCATGAAATTTAGACGCATAAAGTTAGTAATTGGTTGAGAAAAAAAATGAGTTTTGTTAATGTTTTTATAAAAAACATATTTAATCGCTATTATTTAGCTAAAACTATTAAATTTGTGATAGAAACTTTTAAATTTATGCCAGATATTGTTGTTTTAGGTTCAGGAAATGTTGCAAATCATTTTGCAAGGGCTCTAAAAAATGCCGAAATAGATATTAAACAGATTTTTGGTCGCAATATTGAAACTGTTTCGGAGCTTGCAAAAAGTATCAATTCTTCTTATACAACTAAAATTGCCGATATCGTTCAGGATGCAGATGTTTACTTTTTTATAATGAATGATGAGGCAAACATAAGTATTTGTAATCAAATCAATCTAAAATCTGATTGTATTCTTGCACATACTGCTGGTAGCCAGTCGATTGATATTTTTAAAAATAAAACTCCAAATTATGGCGTTTTTTATCCTTTTCAGACTTTTACAAAATCAGTTGAAACAGACTTTAGTAAAGTGCCTATTTGTTTAGAAGCCTCAAATAACAAAACATATTTGGAGTTTGAGAAAATTGCAAAAAAACTTAATTGTAAAACCTATAATCTTGATGCATCTAAACGCGAAATTGTGCATCTTAGTGGTGTTTTTGCTGCTAACTTTATGAATCACTGTGTAAATATTGCCGAAGATATACTAACGGACGGCAATATTAGTACTGATATTATAAAACCTCTTTTAGAGCAAAGTTTTTTCAAACTCTTGAATAATAAGGCAGTAAATTCGCAAACTGGACCCGCAATACGAAACGATAATTTAACTATCGAAAAACATATAGAACTTATTAAAGAAAACAAGCAATATTCTGAAGTTTATAAGGTTTTAACCAATAGTATTAAATCAAAATTTAAAATAAAATAAAAAATGCACCAAGACTCTCTCCGAAATCTCAATTTTAAAGAAATATTGTCAGATATTGAAGCTATGTTTTTTGATATTGACGGTGTTCTTGCCTCATCGCAGGCAATAATTACCACAAATGGCGAATTAGATAGAACAACTAATGTGAAAGATGGGTATGTGTTGAAACAAGCTATAAAGAAAGGAATAAAAATTTTTATTATCTCTGGTGGTTATAGTAAAGATGTGCAGTTGAGATATCAAAATTTGGGAATTGAGGATGTAATAATAAAATGCAAAAACAAACTTCCTGAATTTGAAAGATTGGTGTTAAAAAATAATCTTGATAGAAGTAAAATCCTTTATATGGGCGATGATATTCCTGATTATCAAGTAATGCAAAGAGTGGGATTACCGTGTTGTCCTTCAGATGCAGCCTCTGAGATTAAGGAAATTTCTCTTTATATTTCGGATAAAAAAGGTGGTGATGCTTGTGTTAGAGATGTTGTAGAGCAGGTTATGAGGGCAAAAAACATATGGATGTGCGATGATTCTTTTGAAACCTAAAATTGATGAAAAATAAACTATGGGAACATTTCTTAAACTAGTTCGTTGTAAAAGCATACTTGTTGCGACACTTGTCATGTTTTTGATGAAATACGCTATTATTATACCTGTTTATAGGTATTATGATGTTGTGCCAGGACTGTCTGATACAGGTTTTTTCTTTTTGATAATGTCAGCAATGTTTATTTTGGCAGGAGGAAATGTTATTAACGATTATTTTGATCGCAAAACAGATACTATAAATCGCCCAGAGAAAGTTTTAGTTGGTTTTTCGGTAAATAGACGAAAAGCGATATTTTTACACTCTGCATTTACATTTATAGGTGTTGTTTTTGGATTTATTACCGCTTGGTTTACTGGTAAAATCATAGTAGGGCTGTTTTTTATTTTTATTAGTTTCTTAATATGGATTTACTCACATAATCTTAAAAAGAAAGCATTATTAGCAAACATTACTCTTTCGTTTTTAGTGGCACTAATACCTCTTACGGTTGGAATTACCGAATATTATGCTCTTGAAAAATCTCTTTCTGAGTGGGATATCAACACAGCACGAGCTATCAAAATGGCTTTCCAAACAATTATTGGTTTTTCGATTTTCACGTTTCTTATAAATTTGATGCGAGAGCTCATTAAAGATTGTCAAGATTTTATTGGCGACTATAGAACTGGCATTAAATCGGTTCCAATTGTGATTGGTAAAAAAAATACAAATTTTCTGATTTCAATAATTTCCATGTTGTCAATAGTATATTTGGTTCTGATGTGGGAAGCCTATCTGTCAAAACTTGTGTTTTTTCAAGATAATATGATTGCAAATATGTATATCTATTTTGTTTTGATTGCTCCACTATTACTGTTGAGTATTCGTTCGGTTTGGGGAATTAAAATCATTAAATACAGACGCTTAAACATTTTAACAAAGTTTATTATGTTTTTTGGAGTCTTGTTCAGTATAATTTTTAGTTTTGCAATATATGGTAAAATATAATTCTAATATTGATTACGAAATTCTGCTTGCATCGGCAAGTCCACGAAGACAAGAGCTTTTACGTGGTCTAAATATTTCCTTTAAATTGGTTAAGGCTCCAGACATTAACGAAACAATTGATAAAAACCTGTATAAAGAAAATATTGCAATTAATTTAGCCGAGCAAAAAGCAAGTTCTTATAAAGGACTGTTGGATAATCAGTTGCTGATAACTGCCGATACAATAGTGTGGATTGACGATAAAGTTTTAGGAAAACCCGACGACTACTCAGATGCTTTTCAGATGTTGAGATTGCTCAGCGGAAAATCACATTATGTAATTACAGGAGTGTGTCTTAAAACAAATAACAAGACAAAAGTGTTCTATTCCGAAACATTAGTCAGGTTTGCTAAATTAAAAGACGAAGAAATTAGATTTTATATCGAACAATATAAACCCTACGATAAAGCCGGAGCTTATGGAATTCAAGAGTGGATTGGTAAAATTGGAATTGAACATATCGAGGGTTCATTTTATAATGTTATGGGACTGCCTGTACATAAACTGTATAATGAACTATTGGAATTTTAAACATTAAATGTATAAGTATAATTAAAAAAATATGAAAATTATGAAGAAATTACTTGCAATTATTTTGCTTAGCCTATTGCTGATTCCATTTGCAAAGGCAGACGAAGGTATGTGGATACCTATTTTGCTTGAGAAGTACAATTTTGAAGACATGCAAAAAAAGGGCTTTAAACTAAGTGCCGAAGACATTTATAGTGTAAATAATGCCTCTATGAAAGATGCAATTGTGATTTTTGGCGGCGGATGTACTGGCGAAATGATTTCAGACCAAGGATTACTACTTACTAATCATCACTGTGGTTATAGTCAGATACAAAAACACAGCAGTTTAGAAAACGATTATCTAACTGACGGGTTTTGGGCAATGTCACAAAAAGAGGAGCTGTCTAATCCTGGACTATCAGTAACTTTTTTAATTAGTATGGCCGAAGTTACCGACAAAGTTTTAGCAAATGTTACAGATAATATGACCGAAGCTGAAAGGAATAGTGTAATTGAAAAAAACATAAAAGAACTTATAAAAGAAGCCGTTGGAGATACTCACTACGAAGGTCGAGTTGAACAGTTTTATCAAGGGAATCAGTATTTTATTTTTGTAAACGAAGTTTTTAATGATGTCCGTTTGGTGGGAGCTCCACCTTCTGCTATTGGCAAATTTGGTGGTGATACCGACAACTGGATGTGGCCACGACATACAGGCGACTTTGGACTTTTTAGAGTGTATGCCGATAAAGACGGAAAACCTGCTGAATATTCTGAGGACAATGTGCCTTTAAAACCAAAGAAATTCTTTCCTATATCTTTAAAAGGTGTAAAAAAAGGTGATTTTACAATGGTATTTGGATATCCTGGAACAACGCAAACTTATCTTCCATCTTTTGCAGTAGAACAAATATTAAACGAAAGCGACCCCAATAGAGTTCTTATTCGTGAAAAAAAATTAGATATAATTAATGAGGCTATGAACTCTGACCCATTTATAAGAATTCAATATTCTGCAAAAGCTGCCTCAGTTTCAAATGGCTGGAAAAAGTGGATAGGCGAAATGAGAGGATTAAAAAAACTCGATGCAGTAAATAAGAAGAAAGAATATGAGGAATCATTTAAAAATTGGACTGAAAATGATAAAACACTTAACGAGAAATACGGCAAAATTTTAGACCAATATCAAGCTATATATTCAGGATTATCAAAATATAATATGGGTATGATATATATTAATGAAGCTGGTTTAGGTAGCGATGCAGTAATATTAGCTTTACGTTTAAGAGTTCTTGAAAACTTAGAAAATGCAAAAGATAATGCTGTTGAAATAATCACAAATGAAGCAAAAGCAACTGGTAAAGCTCATTTTAAAGATTACAACGAGGCTACAGACAAAAAAATATTTGCCAAAATGACCGAATTGTATATGGAAAATATTCCTAAAGAAATGCACCCTGCTTATTTCGCAAATTTTGATAAAATTACTAAAAAACACACTAATAAATATGAAGCTTTTGCCGATTATATGTTTGATAAATCTGTACTAACAAACGAAGATAAATATAATGAGTTCGTTGAGAATCTATCAACTAAATCGTACAAAAAAATAATTAAAGACCCTGTTTATGTTTTGATGAAAGATTATTTAGAGATATATAGAAACACCATTGCTCCCGAATATAATAATTATCAATATCAATTAGACAGTCTTGATAGAATTTACATGAAAGCACAAATGGAGTTTGAAAAAGACAGATTGTTTTATCCTGATGCAAATTTTACGCTACGAGTAACTTATGGGCAAGTTGATAATTATTTTCCAAAAGATGGAGTAGAATACGACTACTTTACAACTTTAGACGGAATAATGGAAAAAGATAATCCAGAGATTTACGATTATGATGTACCTGCAAAACTTAAAGAGTTGTACAATGCCAAAGATTATGGACAATATGCCGATGCTGATGGCACAATTCACGTAGGATTTATTGGTACAAACCACACTACTGGCGGAAATTCAGGAAGCCCAGTTCTTAATGCAAACGGTGAGTTAATCGGAATAAATTTTGACCGTAATTGGGAAGGAACAATGAGCGACATTATGTACGACCCTGATATGGTGCGTAATATTACACTCGACATTAGATACGCTTTATTTATAATTGATAAATATGCAGGAGCAAAACATTTAATTGATGAGATGGAAATTCGTAGGTAATTTAAAAACAAGGACTTGTAGATGTTCTGGGATGCAGAAGTCTGTTGAACTAAGTTTTTATTGAAGTGAATTTGTCAAAAGGCTTAGTTTATTGTTTGACAAATCCTTAACTATTAAAGCATGACAAAAATGCTTTGTCAGTTAATTATAAATTAATATATTTGTCAGTTAGAATTTAATGAAGTTTAATTAAAATTTTTATAAAGCTATGAATAATGCAGTATTTAGTTTTGAGATGCCGAAAAACGAACCGGTAAAATCTTATTTAAAAGGTAGTCCTGAGCGTGTAGAGCTCGAAGCAACCTTAGAAAAAATGCGTTCCGAACAAATTGAAATTCCAATCATTATTGGTGGAAAAGAAATTAAAACAGGAAACATTGGTAAAGTTGTAATGCCAAGTGATCACAATCATGTTCTTGCAACCTATCATAAGGTTACAGAAAAAGAGGTAAAAATGGCTATTGATGCTGCAATGGAAGCAAAAAAGCAATGGGAAAATGTACCTTATGTTGAGCGAATTTCTATTACTTTAAGAATAGCAGAATTAATCGCTACTAAATATAGAGCAGTTATTAATGCCTCAACAATGTTGGGACAAAGTAAAAACATTTTCCAATCTGAAATTGATGCAGCGTGCGAATTAATCGACTTCCTTAGGTTTAATGCTCATTTTGCCACTAAAATTTACGGGGATCAGCCAAACTCAATGGATTCGCATAACAATAGACTGGAGTACAGACCATTAGAGGGATTTGTTTTTGCAGTTTCGCCTTTTAACTTTACATCAATTGCTGGAAACCTAAACTTAGCACCTGCAGTTATGGGTAATACTACTATTTGGAAACCTGCAACTACTTCAGTTTTCTCTAACTATTACCTAATGAAAGTTTTTAAAGAAGCTGGGTTACCAGATGGAGTAATTAACTTTATTCCTGGACAAGGAAGCCTTATTGGTAAAAATATATTAGCAAGCAAAGACCTCGCAGGTATTCATTTTACAGGCTCTAATGTTACATTTAACACTCTCTGGAAAGGCGTTGGTGAAAATCTTCATAAATATGTTTCATATCCTAAACTTGTTGGCGAAACAGGCGGAAAAGATTTTATCTTTGCTCATAATACAGCATACACGCAAGAACTTGCAACTGCATTGGTAGCAGGAGCATTTGAGTTCCAAGGTCAAAAATGTTCGGCTGCATCAAGAGCTTATATCCCTAAATCTATCTGGGACGATGTGAAAAATAAAATGATGACGCTTATGGATAAAATCAAAATGGGACAACCTGGCGATTTTGACGTTTTCTTTAATGCTGTTATCGACGAAGCATCTTTCGACAATATTAAGTCATACATTGATTTTGCAAAAGAATCGAAAGAGGCTGAAATAATACGTGGTGGCGGATGTGATAAGTCTAAAGGATATTTTATTGAACCTACAGTTATTGTTACTACCAATCCAAAATTCAAATCAATGGAAGAAGAAATATTTGGACCAGTATTAACTATCTATATTTATGAAGATGAGAAATACGAAGAAACTTTAGAACTTTGTAATACTACATCTCCTTATGGATTAACAGGTGCAATTTGGAGTAACGATAAGTATGCAACTCTAAAAGCTTTTGATATGTTACGTTATGCAGCTGGTAACTTCTATATTAACGATAAACCAACAGGTGCAATGGTAGGATTACAGCCATTTGGCGGCTCAAGAGCATCGGGTACTAACGACAAAGCTGGCTCATATCTAAACCTTATCAGATGGACTAATCCAAGAACGATAAAAGAAACTTATGTGGCTGCAACTGATATCCTTTACGGATATATGAAAGAAAAATAAAAACTTGATTCTTAAGTTTTAAATAAATGAATTAAAACCTGCTGTGAAAATGGCAGGTTTTTTTTTGGTAGGGTTTACACCTTAACCTCGTGTTGATATCAATTTAAATTTTATTTACCTCTTTTTTTTAAAGTTTAAACTATTAACTTTGCATGTAAATATAAAACTTACGAACTATGAAGATAAAATTGTTTACAATATTAATCGTATCGGTTTTAATAACTAATAACACAGCATTGGCTCAACGTCGATCTGAACAGGTGTTGGATCCAGACAAATACCTTTCTAAAAGTTTGTGGTCCTGTTCGGATAAGCATTTCGGATATTATTTTATGTCTTATTCTGTCCCTGTTCCACTTGAAAAGAGCCTTGAAAATGCAGGACTTTCACATTCATTAAAATTGGGTTATACATACCGCTATAAAATCGTTAATTTTTTTGACATCGGAGCAGAACTGTCTTATACAAACCGAACTTCGAGAATTGCTGAAGATTCTATGCCTATTTTTGATCCTGCAAGTTTTTACAATAAAATTAAAACCTATCAAAACTCTTTAGGTGGAAGCATATATCTGCGATTTAATCTTGGAAAACAAAACCACAGAAGTTTAGGATATTTTATTGATATAGGAGGTTTTTATAATTATAATCTTTGGTATGGGACACAATATGCTTTAAAAAGCTCGGATCTTAAACAAAAAGCTAAATTTAAAAACTCCGACTATCTTGATGTACACGATTATGGTGGGTTTGTTCGTTTATCAAAAAGCTATATTTCGTTTATTGTAAGCTATACACCTACAGATTGGATAAACGGATTTCCAAACGAAAACACAAGCTACAGTAGAACTCCTTTGATGGTGGGAGTGCAATTAAATTTGTATGCTAAATAATGTTGTAGGTTTGCGGTTCACGGTTTAATACTAAATAAGATTGACTTTTATGAAAAAAATATCCAAATATGTAATTGCAATTATTTTATCAATAATTTGCATTAGCAATTTGCAAGCACAAGAGTATTCGTACAGGATTGCTTTGCTAAAATATAGTGGTGGGGGAGACTGGTATGCAAATCCTACATCTTTACCCAATTTGATTGCTTTTTGCAATAATAATTTAGGGACAAACATAAATCCCGAGCCTATAACAGTAGAGGCTGGAAGTACTGATATTTATAATTATCCTTTTATTCACATGACAGGCCATGGTAATGTGGTGTTTTCTGATTACGATGCCGAAAATTTAAGAAATTATCTTTTATCTGGCGGATTTTTGCACATAGACGACAATTACGGAATGGACCCATATATCAGAGAAGAGATTAAACGTGTTTTCCCAGATATTGATTTTATAGAATTGCCATATTCACATGAAATATACCATCAAAAATATGATTTTAAAAATGGATTACCAAAAATTCATGAGCACGACAATCAACCACCGCAAGGTTTTGGAATTATTTATCAAGGACGTTTACTTGTCTTTTATACTTATGAAACCGATCTTGGAAATGGCTGGGAAGATGAGGCTGTTCATAACGACTCCTACGAAATAAGACTCACGGCTTTACAAATGGGTGCAAACATTATTAATTATGTGTTTGGGAAATAGGAGAGTATGATATTTTTCTTGCAACTGTTTTCAGATTTTTTACATAAAATGAAGGAGTAGAGTTATATTAACAGCCAGTTTTTTTCTGTTTTTAGATTTAAAAAATTATTGTAAAAAAAGGCAACGTTTTTTTTTATTTCTCGTTTAAAGTAAGAGTAAGTACGAGTTAAGTCTAAAAGAGTTAAAATAAATATTGTTATTATGAAAAAAATATTTACAATTGTAATGGTTCTATTACCATTTTTTCTTTTTTCACAAGTTCAATTAGAGAGTCACGATGCGACAAAGGTATATCCTGATGATACGCGTATTACATATCTAACATTGTCGGATTATCCTGTTGATGATGACTTTTTGCAATTTGTAGAAAAAGAAGTTTTA
>CAYNKH010000091.1:0-11383 GCA_964397745.1 uncultured Bacteroidales bacterium
GAGTTTAAAATTTAAAAATAATGGTAACATTCTGGCGTAGGCTCTTAATTTTGTTAATAATTAAGATAATAACGTTGGGGTTATAATTTTTAGTATTTTGATTACATGAAAATATTAATTATTGTTTGATCTTTGTTAAACAATAATCTAAATATTTACAACAATTGCAATTATTGTTGCTGCTTATCAATAAAATCGACTATTATTTTTAGAGCCTCTACCGAAAATGTTTCGGAGATGTAATAATATTCTTCTACTGTACCGTTTTCAGCAGTTTGAAATAGGTGGTTTAAGTTTTCCATTTTATGAGTTTCTAAAACTTTACACTTTTTGGGATTGATGTAGTTTTTAAATCCGTCGATATTTTCGTCACAGTTAACCTGAATATCTTTTGTGCCGTTTAATGCTAATACAGGACACTTTATTTTACGTAAATATTTTGCAGGTTCAAAGGCAAGAAAGTATTTCATCCAGTCTGAAGATAATTGCATAACTGCACGGTTAACTCCTTGTTGGTTTAGCATGTACTCGTCTTTTTGTTCTTGGGTAAGATTTGTAGAGTATGATTCAAATAAATCTTCAATTTGCTTTCTAAGACTTGTGATATTCTTTGACTTTAGTGCTATATCAAAGGATTTGCTGTTTAACTCTTTCATCCACGTAATGTCGGCTTCTTTTATTCCAGCTGCACGATTAATATCTTCGGACTGTTTTAGCATCAGACTTTTAATATCTATTGCTGGACCTGCAAGCGAAATAATATATGCTATGTCCTTTGGATATTTAGCCGCTAACATCATAGCTATCATACCGCCCTCACTGTGGCCAATCACACCAATATTATTCGCATCAATATTTGGATAATCTTTAAAATACTTGATAATACTATAGGCATCCGTCATAAAATCATAAGAAGTTGATTTACTAAAATTCCCCTTTGACTCGCCGTACCCGCGATCATCATATCTAAATACTGCAATATTATGAGTTGTAAGATAGTCTGCAATAACTTTAAATGGTTTGTGACCAGCGATTTCTTCGTTTCTATCCTGAGCACCAGAGCCTGTAATTAAAATTACTAAGCGATGTTGATTATGTTCATTGGGAAGAGTTAAAGTTCCACATAAAGTAGAATTCCCTTTTTTATTTTCAATACAAATATTTTTTTCGATATATGCAAAGGGGGCTTGAGGAGTTTGTGGTCTTTTCAAAAATGATAATTCAGTTTTCTCAATTTTATTAAAATTTGTAGGGATGCTTTGTTGATCTTGTTTCCATGTACCAATATAGGTTTGGACAGTATCATTCCAAACGCCAGTATATTCGGCTCTTAAGTTTTTAATTTCAATAATTATACTGTCTTGTATAAATGTAGTTTGAGCTTTCATATCATATATAAATTGCTTAGGGACATACATTGATGTATTTTTGTCTTCAGATAAATTATCAATAATAAAGATAACTTCTAAAGGTTCGCTACCTGTTTCGATATTACCTTGCAAATAAGTTGTAATATTTTGAGCAATAGTACTTTGACTAATAATGCTTATAATAAATATGAAAAAAAAACATTTAGAATAGGATATTTTCATAGTGAATAAAGATTTTTTAACAAATTTATATAAATTTTATCTATTTTAACAAAATTATTTTAACTTTAACTTTTAAAAAATTACTTAAAAATTTAATAATTATGAGAACTATCTTTATGTCAAAAAGAATTGTATTAGTTGCAACAGTGCTTATATTTCTAGGTATTGGATTTAACTCTTGTAAAAAGTATGAAGAAGGCCCTTCGTTTACCTTGCTTACTGCTACTAAGCGGATAACTGGTACTTGGGAGTTAAAAGAGACACAGATTAACGGACAAGTTATTGATATAAATGAAATACTTAGTATGTTTGGGGGAATGGTTGTGGATTCAACCTCAGGCTATGATTTATCTGGAGTTACCGTCAAGGGACTTAAAATGAAATTTGAAAAGGACGGGACTGGAAGTTTTGTTGTTCTAATTTCAATGGGACCGATTTCATACGATCATGTAGAGACTATAACCTGGGTATTTGATGATAAGAAAGATAATATTAACATCACGTTTATGGGTGATAATATGAGCTTTGAAATACTAAGGTTAACAAATAAAGAACTTTGGTTAAGTAGTGCTGATATAATAGGAGGAACATCTGGCTCTCTTATTCTCAAAGCTGAAAAAGAGGAGTAAAGACGATTGATTGTAAAAAGCATATAAGTATGAAACAAATATTTTTATTATTTCTTACTGGTTTTTTTTGTCTGGTATTGTATGCTCAAACACGACCTAATGATGCTTATTTTGCTGAGGAGGCTGGGTATTTCATAAATATAAAACCAGCATTAAATGGATATGTTTTTACAGATAATTATTGTAATTCGCTGTATTATCTTGAGAACGGTGAGTTAAGTAAACTTATATCAGCTCCAGGTTGTGGGCGATACTTTACTGTTTCGCCCGACAGAACAAAAATCGGGTTTAAACTAATCTCAAAATCGGAACAAACTCCTGCATATATCTTATTAGAGGACAGAAGTGTTCATTATATAGCCGAAGAAAGTCAAATGTGTGGACAAGTTGGATTTACTGATAATTCTGTTTATTACACAAAAGATGAGTGGCTATATTTATTGTCAAATGATGATTCTATATTGAGAGTGAAGTTGGGTAATTATTCTAACCTTGTAGCGGTTTCCAATAATCATGAACAGTGTGTGTTTTCGTCAGAAAATGATGAGCTTATTTTATTGACATTAGAAGATTTTTCAAAAACTGTAATTTCAGAGCCAGGAAAAATGAGTGTGTATCCACAGTTTTCTCCTGATGGCAAAAAAATATTATATCAATCTAATGAAATGTATGTTTTTGAAATTGCCACAGGCATAACTTATAATGTCGGAAACGGTATTGGTCCAAAATGGTCGCCAGATTCTGAAAATATCGTTTTTACAAAATCACTAACTGATGACTCCGCATTAATTTCTTCGGATATTTACATTGGTAATTACAAAACAGGAACTCATCAAAAGATAACAGATACTCCTGCAATACATGAAATGCAACCGTTTTTTATTACAGAAAATGAAATTATTTACAACACATATTTTGAAAGAGGAATTTGCAAACTTAATATCTTAAGCAACGCAACTGAGCTAATTTATCAACATGAAGGGGAATTAGAAATTAGTTTTTTTGAGCTAACTAAAGCTAAATCAGAATATCTTGTTCCTGGCATTATTCCATATACACATCAAGTTTATGATACTCCCGACGACCATTATGGTTATGGGTCTTGTGCTCCAGCATGTGCGATAATGGCGATATCATATTATAACAGACTTCCACCTTGGCCAGTAGATATTACAAAATTATATCCTCACACAAGTTTATATGGAGCGTATGTATCTTCGAGATACCGATTAAATGAGCATTATTTTACCGAATCTGCACAGCCATCTGGTGGTGGGTCGCTTGCTTATGGCGGATATGGATATATGTGGGGTTTAGGTTCCCCAAACTCACAGATGAGAAACTATATGCAGATTCATTATATGGAGTCATCGCAGTTGTGGAATAATTCTGTAACATGGGCAAGTGTGATATCAGAAGTTGATGCTGATTATCCATTATCTGTTTGTGCAATGCTTACCAGCTCGGGACATTTAATTCTTGCAAAAGGTTATATTCATAATCAGCGAACTTTAATTTTTAGCGAACCTTATGGTGATAAAAATACTCCAAGTTGGCCAAGTTATGATGGGCAAAAAGCATATTACGACTGGCCAGGTTATAACAATGGTTATCAAAACCTTGATTATAATGGAACTTATGGTGTAATAGCGTGGACAGTTACTGCTCACACAAGCGAAGTTGAATATAATGACAGCATTATTGATGATGTATATTACAATCATGGATTTAATGTAAATAACAGTCAAGACGGTAGCCATCAACGATATTTTAGAGATGTGAATGGCGGATATAATGGGCATTTTTGGTACACTATTACTGAGGCAAGTGCAAATGATATTGCTTGGGTAGAGTGGATTCCAACACTTGCAAATGAGGGCTATTATAATATTTCCGCTTATATTCCAGCAACTTATGCTGACGCAGAAAATGCTCCATATAATATAATGGATGCGGATGGTTTACATGTTGTTACGATAGATCAAGGCGATTATGCGGATGAATGGGTTGATTTAGGCAATTATCGTTTTGAGTTTAATGGTGAACTTAAAGTTAGATTAGGTGACGGTACCGGCACTGTTGGGCAAAATATTGCTTTTGATGCGATAAAATTTAGTTTTATGCCAAGTCCTGTTGCTGATTTTACAACTGGTTCGCAGGATTTTTGTGTTGGAGATAGTGTATATTTTGTAAATGTATCAACCAATGCTCAATCTTATGAATGGACATTGCCAGGAGCTTCAATAGCAAGTAGTATTGATGAAAATATTGCTGTAGTTTACTCTATGGCAGGTACTTATGATGTAGGTTTGTCTGTAAGCGGTATTTTGGAAACTGATACAATCAATATTGAGAATTACATCACAATTCACAAGGCTCCAATTGCTGAGTTTACTTTTAGTCCCGATGTGGTTTATTTACCCAATGCAGTAGTTTTATTCTCAAATTTGTCAACCAATGCAAATACTTATTTTTGGGATTTTGGCGATGAGACTAATTCTACCGATATAAATCCATATCACGAATACAATGTTTCGGGGAATTATATTGTTAGCTTAACAGCCGGTAACGCATACTGCGATGACGATGTTTTTGTATATGGTTCTGATGTTATTGTCTTAAATCCTACTGATATCAATGACACCAATACTGAAATTATTACTTTTTATCCTAATCCGGCTAAAAATACAATCAATTTAGTTTGTGAAGAAAAAATTGTATTAGTTAAAATTTTAGATGCCACTGGACGAATTCTTTATCACGGAAAATCTGTGGATAATAAAATTGATATTAGTAATTTACTTCCTGGAAATTATATTATTGAATTAACGGCAAAAAATGCTATTTACATTAGGAAGTTTATCAAATAACTGTTGCTCTCATTGTGGGTTGATTGGTTTCTTTCTTTCGGTTCTTTCGTTTTTGCTCAAAACATTGAGTGAGTCCGATATTATGAGACTCAATTATCAATTGACACAGCTTAGTTGCTGATTCTGTATCATTTCGTTAACAATTATTCGATACATCATAGAAGGCTTGAATACGCTCTGCACCTGCAATTATCTATATCGTATAACATGCTTTTGTTCTTTAGTTTTGATATCAACTCTGAATATTTTTTACGTGAGTTATAAATTTGTCCAGAGTTAATATTTTGTCTCTAAATTCATGTGGAAAACTTGTTAAATATGGGTTAGGAACAACTAAACACACATTGTATTTATACATTTCATCCAGTTGGTTTTTAGAAATCCCTTGTTGTAATGTGAAAAGATGTTTTGTTTTTATTCTATCTGCTTCATTTAAAATTTGTCTCCAGCGGTCTTTACAAGTTGTTTTTGATGCAAGAACCAATAATTTGTCATCTTTATAATTCTGGTTTTGATAAGAGGCAATATCAGGGAAAAGAAAATCAGGTTTTTTGTTGTCTTCAGTAGTTACCTGGGTTGCAAAGCTTAATTCAAAAGTTTTAAATATTTCTGCTAAGTGATGTTCTAATGATTTTCCTGCTCTGCTTTTACGTCTGTTTAGCATCGGCCTTAAAGCAATTTAAAAGAATGTCTTCAGCCAGTTGCTCAAATTGTTTGCGAATTATCCCATTAGTGTCAGTTGGAGATATGTTTAAAGCTGCAAAAAAATTGTCAATGTCTTCGTCTGTGTGCAATACAAAGCCTTCATAATAATCTTTCGATTTCTTACACAGGATTAGTAAATCTCCAATATTTTCGTCTTGTAAAAATGGAAACCCTCGTCCAAACCTTGTTAATCGATATTCATTTCTTGTACCTACCCCGTAATAAATAAAGCGACTTTCGGTTTCAAAGTCATCTTGCCACTTTATAGTAATATGCTTGTCTAGGTTTTGTCCTTTTTCACCTGGTTTGTCAAGAAATAAACTCCAAGCATTCTTATATATATGAAAACCTGCTTGATGACTACCTGTCGAACCTGTATCGTTTGCTGTAACGTATTTTGTGAAAGCTATTTCAGATTGTTGAACGGCGTGAATTACTTTGTTTAATATGTTCTCCATTAAATTTTAATATTTCTTTTACTAATTGTTTACCAACCGCTTGCATTAATGGAACTGTGACCGAATTTCCAAATTGTTGATATGCTTGATTATCTGATACTGGGATTAAAAACTGGTCAGGAAACCCTTGGAGTCTTGCACATTCACGTGGGGTTAATCTTCTTGGGTTAATTCCAACTTGAGGAATTAAGATCTCTGACCCATCCTTATAATACCTTGCTGAAAGCGTTCTTGAAATACCATTTAAGTCTGTCATTCCAAAGCCAAAACCATTTCCTTTAGCCTTGTGTTTTTTTGAATATTCCTGTAAGTAATTCCAAAGTTTGTCGCTTAAAGTATATTTTTGCTCAATATCCTCTTGAAGAATATCCAGTATCTTTGCTGTTGGGTCAAGTAATTTAGGAAATTCAAACTTTTCCTGTCCATTAAAATAATCATTTTTAAAACCAACTATAATAATTCTTTCTCTATGTTGTGGAACAAAATGCTTGCTATCAATTACCTGATAATAAATTGAGTACCCAAGTTTAGATAATGTTTTTCTTATAATCTTAAAAGTCTTTCCTTTGTCGTGAGACACAAGATTTTTGACATTCTCTAACATAAAAGTCTTTGGCTTTTTATGTTCTATTATTCTTGCAATGTCAAAAAACAAAGTTCCTTGTGTTTCGTCTAAAAATCCGTGAGGTTTACCAAGAGCATTTTTTTTACTTACTCCTGCAATCGAAAATGGTTGGCATGGAAACCCAGCCATTAAAATATCATGATCTGGGATTGTCTTTTCATTAATTTGAGTGATGTCGCCAAATGGCATCTCTCCATAATTTGCTTCATAAGTTAATTTTGAAAACTTATTCCACTCACTTGAAAAAACACATTTTCCACCTAAATTTTGATAAGCCATGCGAATACCACCAATACCAGCGAAAAGGTCAACAAATGCAAATTTAGGATTTTTTGGAGGAGGATAGGGAACATCAAATTCAAATGGAATATAGAGTTGCTCTGGTTCTTGAATTGTTGAAAGAATTTTTGAATGTAAGTATTCTTTAGCTAGTGGCTTAAAATATTGTGAAGAACCAGTTTTATTATTCTGCCAAAAATGTGTTAGATGTGCAAAGCCGTCATTTAAGTGTTTGTCAACCTTAATGTTGAGGTACTCTTTAATGCCGCTATAAGTATTTGTCATCTTTTTTATCTGTTTGTATTTATAGATTACAAATTTACTAAATTTCTTGGAGATATTTTGATTTATCATTCAAGTTATTAACACTAGCGTGGCTGATTTATTACAATTCGTTTAGCACAAGTCGAAAGATGATGAATGTGTTGGCTGTGGTAAAACCTAATAAATTATCTTAATTTGCATGGTTTTATGATTGTACAAAGTGTTTAAAGAAAAAAACTCCTTAATATTAGATAATTAAGTAATTATAAGCGATTAAGTGAAAAACTAATTGTACCTTTGCACCCCTAAATAAATTACTGAATAAATATATGTTAACATTTGAAAATTTTGATTTAAGCACTAATATAATATCTGCTATCAAAGAACTCGGGTATGAAAATCCGACACCAATACAGGAAAAAACAATTCCACATTTACTTAATACAAATCAAGACCTTGTAGGGCTTGCACAAACAGGAACAGGCAAAACAGCTGCATTTGGATTACCTATTTTAGAACAAATTAATTCTAAGAATAAGTTTACACAGTGTATAATTTTATCACCAACGAGAGAGCTATGTATTCAGATATCTAAAGATATGATGTGCTATGCCAAATATTTGCCTGAAGTAAGAATTACTGCCGTTTATGGTGGGGCAAGCATTGATAATCAAATTCGAGATTTAAAAAAAGGTAGTCATATTATAGTTGGGACTCCAGGGCGAGTTCTTGATTTGTTGCAACGTAGAATTTTAAAAATCGATCAAATCAAATTTTTAGTCCTTGATGAGGCTGACGAGATGCTTAATATGGGTTTTAAAGAAGACATGGATGCGATTTTGGAAACCACTCCAAAAGAGAAGCAAACATCGCTTTTTTCTGCTACCATGCCAAAAGAAATCAGAAATATTGCATCGAATTACATGAATAGTCCTTTGGAAATTTCTGTTGGTACAAAAAACTCTGGAGCAGATGATGTAGAACACTTTTACTATTTAGTTAATGCTAAAAATAGGTATCTTGCACTCAAACGTATTGCAGATATAAATCCAGATATATACGGCATAGTATTTTGTAGGACACGGAGAGAGACACAAGAAGTTGCTGACAAACTTATACAAGATGGATATAATGCTGACTCTTTACATGGCGATTTGTCGCAAGCACAACGTGATCATGTGATGAGCAAGTTTAGATCAAGGCATTTGCAAATTCTCGTGGCAACAGATGTTGCTGCAAGAGGGATAGATGTTAATGACTTAACACATATTATAAATTATAATTTGCCTGACGAACGTGAAGTATATATACACCGTTCTGGTAGAACAGGTAGAGCTGGAAAAAAAGGCGTTTCAGTTTCAATAGTTCATTCAAGAGAATTACATAAAGTTCGGGAAATTCAAAAAGTTCTACAAAAGCCTATAATTAGAAAAGATGTTCCTGGTGGAGAAGAAATTTGCCATAAGCAGCTAATGAATATGATTAGCAAAATTGAGAAAATTGAAACAATCGACAATCAGATTGAAGAGTTTTTACCAGAAATTTACGAAAAGTTGAGCTGGCTTAGTCGTGAGGATCTTCTGAAACGATTTGTCTCTGTTGAATTTAATAGATTTTTGAAATATTATAAAAATGCACCAGATTTGAATATTTCTGAAAAATCAGCTAAAGAAAGGTCTGATAGTAGATTTGAGAAAAAAGGCTATAAGTTCACAAAATTCTTCCTTACCATAGGCGAAAAAGACGGTCTTACTAAAGTGAAACTTATGGAGATTATCAACAATGATGATAGCCTCGCTGGTGCCGAAATTGGAAAAATTGAAATACTAAAAGGTTTTACTTTTTTTGAAGTTGACTCACGCCTCGAAGACAAAGTGTTAAAAGCTTTTAATAACAAGCGTTATGCGGGAAAAAGACTTAAAATCGAGGTAAAAAGCGGAGAGCAAAAGCGGAGCTCTGGTGGTTCCAGATCATCAAAATCAGGCAGATCAGAATACGGCCATTCAAAGAGTTATGGGGCAGGTAAACCAAAAACAGGGTATTCTAAAGGTGCAAGAACTGGAGGAAGAAAAAAAACCTAAAACCTGTAAATAATACATATCACATTCTAAATCTCAGCGTTTAAAATTACAATTAATAATTTGTTACTTGTAATTTTAAACGCTGATTTTTTTATATTTGTCGAAAATTATGTCGAACTCAGGTTTTAAGCATTATGAATTGGTTTGTATTTTGGATATCTATTTATACAGTACTTTTAGTTGTCTTAACTTTAAAATATGTTAAGAAAAAAGATTTTGACGGATACCTAATAAACAACAGAAAAACAAAGCTTTTACCTTTAGTATTTACAACTCTGGCAACTTTTGTTGGTGGTGGAGTTAGTATGGGCTTAATTGCAATGGGGTACGCATCTGGATTTGCTGCTATTGCAATTGGTATAGCTTATGTGATAGGCTTTTTTATTCTCTATTTTTTTGCTGCACGTATTAGGAAAATTGGGGCAGAACAGAAGATATATTCTTTTGCCGAATTTCTTAATAAAGCATTTCTTAAAAATCATAAACTTTCTACTTTTCCTAAGGTTTTTTCGGGTTTGATTAGTGGAATTAATATTGTTATTTTCTTTTTTCTTACTGCTGCACAATTTGTTGGAATGGCTACTTTATTGCACTATGCTTTTGATGTAGGATATGTTTGGGCGGCAGCAATTTCTTTTCTTGTCGTTATTGCTTATACGGCTTTCGCTGGATTGTCGGGAGTTATTATTACAGATTCAATTCAATTTGTGATTATAATAATAATGATTTTTGCAATATTTATTCCAGGTGTTTGGTCTGATACGGCAGGTTTTGAAAATCTAAAACAACTTCCAGCAAGTTTTCTCAATGGTACTCACGAAGGATTAATCTTTTTAATTGGCTTGCCTCTACTTTTGAGTCCTTCGGTGCTTACCCGAATGGATATTTGGCAACGTACATTAGCCGCTGGGAGCGAAAAAATTGCAAAACGCAATAGTGTAATTAGCGGATTTGCAATGTTGCCTTTTTATATTATTTTTCCGCTTGTTGGAATGGCTCTACGTGTTAGTTATGGTGCAGATATTGACCCCAATCATGCGACTCACTTATTTCTCGAAAATAATACCAATGCACTTTTTCTTGGATTTGCAGTAGTGGGATTACTTGCGGCTTTAATGTCGTCTGCGGATAGTTTTTTAAATATTGTTGCAATGACTTCAATTAGAGATTTTACATCATATAAAGATAAAGGAATTCCGAAAGATAAAGTTTTTAAGCGTGTAAGAATGGCTGTTGTTATATTTGGTGCTGCTGCATTAGGAATGGCTCTTTATTTACCTGATATTGTCGAGCTTTTTATCGCTGGTATTACTCTTAATATTATTTTTACTCCAATAACTTTTCTTGCTTTAATTAAAAAGGATGTTTATAAATATAAATATGCCGCTTTTTCAAGCATATTATCCGGAGCTATTGTAATTTCAGCAATGTTTGCTTATGGATTTATTAATAATGAGGGTGGAATACTTAAAATCGCTTTTGTGCCAGCAACTATTGTAGCTACTATTACAATGTTTTTTGGAATTTGGGTGCAAAAATCTAAGAGTAGGCAAAACTCTGAATCCTCAAACAGCAGACTGTAGAACTTGAAGGGAATTATTCGAGCATTTTCTTTATTTTTAGTTTTCAATGTCTAATTTATCGAATTTTGAAATTATGTTGATATAATTTGGATTTAATATAAATTGAGAAAAAATATCAAAAAGTGGTTAAAATATTCATGATTTCTTACTATTTTTGAGTTTGTTATCTGATTAACATCCAAATATGTGACCGTTATGGTGCATTGGAAGAAAAGCAGCGACAGCGACACAATAAATAAATAAATTGAATTAGGCATTTAAGTAATACTGATTTGTTTATATGTTAATGGGGGTGCA
>CAYNKH010000092.1:0-11266 GCA_964397745.1 uncultured Bacteroidales bacterium
ATTTCTTGTTGAAAAACCTCAACCTCTTTTTTTAATTCAGATACCTCCTTTAAGTTTTTAAATATATCGACTAGATTATAAGTGTCGAAAAAACCAACCCATATTACAAATACAATAATAACAACTAAGTACTTGTTTTTTACTAAAGTAATAATGAATTTCCATAGTATAGATAGCTTCTCGTTCATTGCATCAAAATTCGGCATTATCTTCTTTAATTATTAATAAAACTACTCTAAATTATTAACATGTTAATGTTTATTGTGTTTTTGATATGAATTGCTCTGATTTTTATGATGCTAATTGTATATCTGTTTCGATTTTTAATGATGACAACTCCGTTAAAAAAGTGAAACAAATGATTGACGAAGACTTTAATAACTTGCTTAGTTTCAATTGTAGAGAGCTTATTAAAGAATATTCAACTTATAGATATGATACAATAAAACAAACATTTAATATCTTTGCATTATGAAAAAAATATTTTCAAAATTAAATTGGAAAGTAGAAGGGATGGATTATAATGATAACCCTTCATCTCCTGATGCTGTATTCCATCTTAAATATAATAATGAAGTTATTGGTATTTTAACATATACTGATGATTTATGGCATTTTAAATATACAGATACTTTTAAATTCTTGCAATTATCCCCATTATCTAATTTTCCAGATTTAGATAAAACATATTCCTCAAAATCATTATGGCCTTTTTTTGCATCTAGAATTCCTTCGTTAAATCAATCTTTTTATACTAAAAAATTAAATAAAGCTAATGCAAACAAGGACGATTCTGTAGATTTATTAAAAGTGTTTGGGAAACGGACTATAACAAATCCATATCATTTAGATTTTATTTAATTTAATATAACTTCCCCTTCCACATTTATGTGATATGCAAGTGCGTAATTCAATGACATTTTTTTTTAACCTCGCTCATTTAAATGTAGCTTTGCACAGAGCGAAGTTATGTGTTTCTGTCGAACTGAGCTTGCCAGCACTGCGATGTGCTGAGCTGGTCGAAGTAAGCCTGCCGAAGTGAGCAACGCCTAAATTTCAAAGGGGCATAAATAATTAAAATGATTGTTTTTATTTATGTAGGTAAGCCGTATTTTATGACAGTATTATGCAACAAAGAAATGCAAACTGGTTATTAATAACCTAAGTTCGATATAAAATTAGAAAAATGATTATTTTTGCAAAAAAAATGTGATGGAGAATAAACAAGACTTATCTAAAGAGCAACAACAAATCATTAAAGAGCTTTATAGCACCGATGAGATTATAGTTCACAAAGCAATAAAAAACCTACGTGATAAAGGTGGGCTATTTGTTATTAAGCCATTGATGGAAATATATTTTTCAACTTCATCTCAAGAAGTATCAGCAGCAGCTTTTGGTATTGTACGAGATCTTAAGGAATCTAAAGCAGGAATAATTATCACGGAAAACATTTTACAATACAAAGCAAATAATCGAATTTCAGATTTTATTTCTGCACTTTGGCAATCTGCCATAAAGTTTGATAATTTGGAAGTATTTGTAGAGTTATTCGTTATTGGAGATGATAGAACATCCCTTGAAGCTGTTACCCTTATTCAGCAAAATGGATATTTATTAAACGATGAGTCTCGAAAACATTGTTTAGATATAATAAAATCTGAAATAGGAGAGCTTAGTGAGTTTAAAAGAGCTTTAGTGGTTGACTTGCTCGAAGTATTTGAGTAATTGATGTTTGAACCCATATTATTATCTACTATGAATACTTTGCAGCACTTTATAGAATAAAAATATTTATTAAACGCCTATATGCTAATGTTCTAATTGCATAATAAACTATTTATATTTTATGCTTATTTTGTGAGTCTTAGAAACAAATAAATTTTTGAATCTTTTTTTATCTTAGCAAGGTTACATTTCCTTTATGGTTATACACTTCACCATTTAGGCATCTTGCTTTTAGCCAAAAAACATAAACATCTGTTGCAAGACTTTCTCCTTTATATGTCCCGTCCCAACCAGAGGAGTTTATATCGGTTGTTTCAAAAATAATATTTCCCCATCTGTCATATACAGCAAAGTATAGTTCGGTAACAAGTGCTAGAGGATAATAAGGTTTAAAGTAGTCATTATTTCCGTCAGCATTAGGCGAGAATGCGTTTGGTACATAAACATAAGGGTCGCCACAAATAACTTCTTTAACTTTAATGTAAACTGTATCAGTAGTTAAGCAGTTGTTTTCATCACGAAAAACTACTCTAAACAGAGTTGAGGCTTCAGGTATCGCAATTGGATTAGGAATGTTTGAATTATTCAAATATTGCCCGTTATCCCAATGATAAGTCCCGTTTACGCTTGATTGAGCAATAAGTGCGACTTCTTCGCCAGCAAAAACTTCATATTTATTCGCATCAGCTACAAGATCTGGTACATAGTCTTCGTTGATAATTGTAAAGTTTTCAGTAATTATACAATTATTAGCATCTTTTACAATCAGTTCAAAATCTCCTTCGCATAATTCATCTGCATAGTGCTTTTGACTGCCATTACTCCACGTATAATAATAAGGAGGTGTTCCACCGCTTACATTAGAAAATATTTTTCCATTACAAACATTATCGCAAAGCATATTATATGTACTAGTGTCGAGCATAATTTGTTCAGGCTGAGTTAATGCAACATTACTATAGTCTATGCAATTATTTGCATCAGTAATTGTTATTGAATATTGCCCAGCTACAACACCGTTAAGTTGATTATTCTCAGAGCCATCTGACCACTGATACGCATAAGGCTGAGTTCCTCCAGTCGTTTGTAATATTATATCACCATATTCTCCATGACAAAGTATTTCGTCTGCAATCACAGCTTGCGTAATGAGAGTGTCGGGTTCACTAATATAAATATATTGATGTGATACGCAATTCTCAGCATCAAGGATGGTAACAGTGTAAGGACCCGCACACAGATTTTGTATTTCGGGTGTATGTTGTTCATTAGACCAATTGTAAGTATATGGAGGTGTGCCAAGTTCGGCCGAGACAACAGCATTTCCATCGCATTGCCCATAGCACTTTATCATTGAGTATGCGGCAAGTGTTGATATTAAAGTTCCAGGAGGAGGCATATAAATACTAATAAATGTTTTGCAATTGTTTGCGTCTGTAACTGTTACAAGATTGTCTCCAACTAGACACGCATTATTGACAGATTGATTGCCTCCAAATTCCCATTGATAAGAATATGGCGGTGTTCCACCATTAACATCAACAGTAGCAGAGCCATAACCAACGCCATCGCATTCGGGTAAACTTACATTTGTAAAATCTGCCAATAATTCGGCAGGTTGATTTACTAAAATTTCAGATTCAGCAGTACAGCCAAGATTATCAATTACTGTAACATTGTATGTTCCTACACATAAATCTGATATTTGATTGCCAGTAGCACCATTATTCCATTCGTAAGAATATGGAGCTATGCCTGATGCAGAAACGTTAATAGTTCCAGCACAATCTCCAAAACAAGGATTATGTATAACAGAGGGGGAGTTAAGCATGATATCATCGATTGTAACTAAAACTTGATCGGTAGTGACGCAGCCTATTTGATTTGTGATTGTAACATAAAAAGTTGTGTTAGAAACTGGTCCTACAAGAGGAGAGTTTGAATTTGCACCATTTAAAATTTGAGCAGTTGGAGACCAATTGTAAGAAAGCTGGTCGCTTGAATTATGATTTGTTAAAGTGAGGTTTGTTGTTCCGCCCATACATAATATATGTTCGGGGTTTAAATTATAGTTAAATTGATGAATACTAACTGTTACTTGTTCTGTTACAAAGGTATTACAAATGTCTTCTTTTGCTCTAACATAATAAGTTGTGTTTGTGGCAGGTGTTACTGATAGCTGAGTTGTGCTTGATAATGTGTTAGTAAATGAGGGTGATGATGACCATTGCCAACTGCTTACCTCTCCATTACTACCAGCGAAAAGCTGAATGGTCTCCCCATCGCAGATAAGTGTGTCATTTGATGCGAAAATATCAATATCTGGCTCGTAAATAATAACTCGTTGCCATGTGCTATCTATACAAACGCCATTTGCAATAAGGAGATAATCAGTAGTTTCGTTAGGCGATGCAATCGGGTTTTGAATATAATAATTATTAAGATTTCCTCCTTCGACCCAGTTAAAAGTTGTACCTGAAGGATATGATCCTGTGGGACCAATAATAGTGTTTTCGTTAGGACAAATTTCGATATCTGGTAAATGTGTTTGTCCTGGTTCTACTACATTGATTATCCGTATGATAGTGTCATAAAAATTACAACTTGCAGGATCTCCAACAATTAAGCTAACGGTATATTCGCCACCTTGGGTATAAATATGATTTGGGTTTAGTTCATTAGATATTGGCGAACCATCACCAAAATCCCACTGAAAAGTTGTTCCTTGCGAATTATTATTAAATTGCACCTGATACGGAGCACATCCGATTGGCACAGGCTCGAAGTTTGCTTCGGCAAGGTTTTCGATTATTCGTATTTTAAAGACTGCATTATTGCAATTTGCTGCATTATTTGATGTTGACCAAACGCCTGGGTCGGGGTGGGTGGGAAACTCTTGGCAACCGCCGCAACTTGAGCAAACCGATTGAATAATATTACCTTTTTTGTCAAATCTACTTGTACCGCCGTCCACGTGGTCGTGTCCCGAATACCCACAACTTGCATAATGCACTTCTCCAAAGAAACTAGCATATTCGAGATTGCTCGCGTCTTCATTTAAAACGAGAACATAAAAATCTTGCCCATCTGTTGCGGTTTGTATTGCATCAGCAGTTAACTGCAAGCCTTTTGTCCCATATTGATCATCCCAAGTATAGTAATTCCCTTGTGCATTATAATATGAATACGCCCACTCACGTCCCCAGCCCGACAAATATACTCTGTCGCACACATCTACTGCAAACGCAGTAATCGAAATGTTGGGGCGTCCATTTCCTGTTCCAAAAACAGTTGACCAAACAACATCACTTAAACTGTTATTAAATTTGGTAATAAATTGTCCGCTATTGGGATTTGAGTATGTCGCATTTTGTATAAGCGTTGTTCCACTCGCTTTAGTTTGCCCACAAATAAAGATATTATTAAATCTGTCTGTTCTTACAAAATAAGCATTATCATAAGTGTTAGACCCAAAATAAGTAGATGCTAACAACTGATTGCCATTATTGTTTATTTTCGACACAAAACCGTCAGTCGTTCCACCATTGTGTGTTGTGTTATATGCACCAGTTGTTACTGGGAAATTATCTGAGACCGTACCACCTGCAACTATAACATTTCCATCTTCTGTAAGAGACAGGCTAAAAATGGCATCATCTTCTGTACCTCCCAAATAACTCGACCACATCATAAGAGATAAATCTTTATTAAATTTAAAAACAATTCCATCTTGTTTTCCACCACTTGTTTGCTGAAAGCCAGGATTTATTCCTGTTGGAAAGTCGTTTGAGAAAGTATTTGTTCCTACATAAACCATATCTTTATCATCAACTATAACTTCTCCTCTTGCACCATCTCCATAATTATAATAAAGTGAGTCATTTCCATGCATTAAGATGTGATTTATTCCTGTATTTGGATCAGGGTCGTTAAAATGTAGTTGATAATTTAATCCGTCATTACTGCTACCTCCAACAAAAGTGCTTCCTAACATTTGTGAGCCATCTTCACTAATTTTTGTTACAAATATATCTACTCCACTTCCAAAACCTATAACATTATCATATACAATTGGAGTTCCACCAGCGAAATGTTGTTGAAAAGCATTAGCTGAAACTGGAAAATCTGGCGATCCAGTTGTTCCCATTATCAGAAGTTCATTATTTTCAGTTACCACAAGGCTATGCGGCATTTCTTGTCCTCCAGCACCACCAAGATAAGTCGCAAATAATCTTTGGGTTCCGTCTTCATTATATTTAATGATACCTATATCGCATCCTGCTTCATAATAAGTGCTTCCAGGAATAGGAGGTGTGCCTCCAGCAAAATTCATTTGGTACGCTCCTAGTGTTGTGGGGTATCCAGTCTCAAATACAATACCGCCCGAGTAAACATTGTCTTCATAATCATAAGTTGCAGTAAATCCCCAGTTGTCTGCTAATGAACCAGAGTATGTAGAAAAAACAAGTGTTGGATCAATAATTAAATCTTTAGTTTTATCATAACTTTCTGTCAATTCAAAACTTAAGCGATTGCGTTTTAAGACATAATTGCAAGAAATCTCAATAGTGTCGCCATCCAAAATTTGATAGGCATAAGGTTTAAGTTCGGTTACTGTATTTACGGTAGTTGAAATAAGCAAGTTCCCATGTTCAATTGTCAGCAAGTCAGCTCCAACATATTCGAATAGAATGTCGTTTGGGTTTGCTCCAGATTTAAGAACAATATCATACTTCATACTGTTCTTGCGAGCATGAAAATCTATGTTAATGCCACTGTAAACATTAAGAAAACTCACATTAACATATTTTTTTACATGTGAAGCCCATTTTGATTTATCATTACCTATGTAATAATTATTATAATCTTTACTTGAATTTGTTGCAATAATATCAGGAGAATCGTTCGCATTAAGGAATCGCATTTTATAAGCATGAGCTGATTTTAAAAGGGTATTTGATGAACCCTCTGCTCCATGATGAGCTGCTGAATAATTCATCTCATCGGGATTTGTAAAATTGTAAGTAATACAATTATCCTCTAAAAACAACGCTCCATCATGCAATTCCATTTTATAACGGACATTTTTATTCCACTGTCCTTTATTTTCAACAAATTCTGACTGCGCTTTTAAATCTGTTGCAAACACTATTGAAGCAATGATTAATATAGCGTAATAAAATGTGTTTTTTCTCATAGCTTTTTTGGTGTAAAATCCTAACTATAAAGATACTCAAATTTTTAATACAAGACAAGAATAAGTTTATTTTCGTTGTAATAGATGAAATTTAGTCTGTTTCGCTGGAGCAAAAATGGTTGGTGGGTTTAACAGCCTACACAATAAAACAGATGCTTTCAATAGTTAAATTTATAAAAAAACCGAAAAGAATTGTTAAGGTTATATAATTTTTGTATATTTAGTTAGTTGCAAACTTGATAGATACTTGTTTTTTGTTAATTTTGCATCCCCTTTCCTTTTTTTAGAAACAAAATATTACGAAAGATATATATGACGGAGAAAAAATACAAATCATGCACATTAAGAAATTATAAAAAAATAAAACAATTATCAGTTTTATCAGAAGCAGATTTTAATGCAATTAGGGTTGTAGGCAGTGTATTGCCCTTTAAAGCAAATAATTACGTAATTGATGAGTTGATTAACTGGGATGATTATAAGAATGATCCTATTTATAATTTGACTTTTCCGCAAAAGGAAATGTTGAAAGAAGAGCATTATAATCAGATTGAAAAGGCTTTAAAAGATAATGTTTCAAGCGATGAGTTATCAACGCTTTGTCATAATATCCGGATTGAGTTAAACCCACACCCTGCTGGGCAAAAATGTTTAAATGTACCTATATTTGATAATGAGTTGATGCAAGGTGTTCAACATAAATATCGCGAGACAGTATTGTTTTTTCCAAGTGCAGGACAAACATGTCATGCATATTGCACATTTTGTTTTAGATGGCCACAGTTTATTGGAGAAAAGAACATGAAGTTTTCTAGCAAGGAGTCTCTTGAACTTGCTAAATACTTACAAGAACATCATGAGGTTACAGACTTACTCTTTACTGGTGGCGACCCTATGACAATGAGTTATAAAGTGTTTAAAAAATATTTAGATCCAATAATAAAAGTAATTGACAAAACAAACATTCAAACTATTAGGATAGGTACTAAATCTTTGTCTTTTTGGCCTTATCGTTACACTCACGCTCCAGATTCTAAAGAAATGCTGAGTTTGTTTAAAGAAATAGTTGATAAAGGTATAAATTTGGCTATTATGGCTCATTTTAGTCATCCAGTAGAATTAAGCACAGATGCGGTAAAAGATGCGATAAAAGCTTTGCGGTTGACAGGAGCACAAATCAGAACACAATCGCCTATTTTTAAACATATAAATGATGATCCAGATATTTGGGCAGAAATGTGGCGAAAGCAAGTGAACCTTAATTGTATCCCATATTATATGTTCATGGCAAGAGACACAGGAGCAAAAGATTATTTTGAACTGCCTATCTATAAAGCATACGATATTTTTCGAAAAGCTTATAGCCAGGTCAGTGGTATATGTCGTACTGTAAGAGGACCAAGTATGTCGTGTACACCTGGTAAAGTTATGATTTCTGGGATTGCCGAAATTAATGGTGAAAAGGTCTTTGCTCTCCGATTTATTCAGGGACGAAATCCAGATTGGGTCGCTATGCCGTTCTTTGCAAAATATGATGAAGAAGCTTCTTGGATGAGTGACTTAAAACCTGCTTTTGAGGATAAGTTCTTCTTTGAAGACGAAATGGAAAAAATTTACCATCAAAAATATAATGATTGTGAGGATAATAAATTTGAGTAATCCTATTCTAAGTTCGCTTTTGCACAATTTTACTGAGTACCGTTTTTTTCTATAATCACTGGATTACTGGTATCACAGCAATTAATTTCTACTGTTAAATTGAGTGAAATTTATTAACTTATCATAGGTCGATGATGGGTCTCTGTGATATACAAATAGTAAATAATCGTTTTCCGTTTCGCGATACGAACCTTCAAAAAAACTATGGTCGCTTTTTGCCCCATCTTCACGACTAACTAAAACATATCTATAATTGTAATATCCTTGCTTTAAGAATAAAAGTTTATTGTAAGATTTTGTTTCAAGATTGTATTTTAGTTTATACTCATCACTTAATTCGTAGCCCGTAAGTTCGCCGAAAATATACACGTCGGCATTCGAAATGGGAGAGTTGTAATCGAGGCTAAACTCAACAATTGCATATTCGGCTTCTACTTCGGGATAGTCATTGTTTGCAAACCTTTTAGTGCTTACCACATAGCGCCCGTTAATGTCTTCAATGGAGCTATATGGCTCAAAAAACTTAGGCTTTCCTTTGTATAGTTTTATATAATAATATGGTTTGCGAAATTCGATATTTTCAACGAACTCTGAATATATCTCAAGATTATTAAAACTAAAATATCTATATTCGTTTGCCGAATTAAAATTAATTTTATCGTCCCACTCATAAACAAGATATTCATTGTCAAGAAATGACGGAACTATGTCTGTAATAGCATTATCCCATTGATAGTTTTGTAAGACAACAATTTTAAGATCATTATGTGGGTTTGATATGTTATAAGACTTACGCTTAATTTTGAAATCCACTTTCTGGTATTTTTTGCGATAATCACTTTCGGGGGCTTCGTTTATTCGTCCCTCAACGCTTACAAGATTCTCGTATATCATAAATCTTTTTGTACACAAAATCCTATTTGTGTCATCTTTCGAATAAATTATTAGCAAATAATTACCCGATAGTTTAGGCTTAATATCTCGGTTAGGTATCTCTAATGAAAAGTGAGTATAAGGAACCATAGTATTGTGAGACTCTTCATAATCTCTGATTTCATTATCTTCAAAACCTTCGGCATATTCAAAAAACATTAAATCTGAGCGTTGCCAATCGTACGTACAATGAATAATTGTGTAGTAAAAATCTATTGGCTGCCCGTCCATTTGGTCAAAACTAAATAGCAGTGGGTTGTCGCCATACAAATTCATTACAGGATAACTGTTTTCCCAGCCTGATTGATGCATGCGAACAGATCTTAATTGTTTTGAATATACTCTATCAATACATGGTAAGGTATCAGTATTAATTGCGTTTGCATTATTTATAGATAACATAAAGGCAACTAAAATTATTATTATATGTCTGTTATATGGCATAAGTATTGCTTAGGTTTAAAAGATTTATTTTAGCAAATAAAACATATTATTTAACTTTACGAAAATTTATTTATGAAAATTATTTTTAACATACTCTTTTTTGTTTTATTGACAAGTCCAATATTTTCACAATCATATAATTCAAAAGCTATTGAAATCAATAACAATCTTGATGCCAATTATCAAATAGTTTCAGGAACAAAGATACAAATGTCTTTGCCAAAAGGTTTTGTTAAAAGCACAAGTTATAATGGTTTTACACATAAAATTGCTGGCACCAGCATTGTAATAACAGAGTTGCCAGGCGATGTTAATCGTAATTTTTTAGGATTTGATAAAAAATCTTTATTTAAAAGTGGAGTAATACTTGATAAAACAAGTTTTTATAAAATTAACGGATTTGATGCTATGCTTATTGAAGGTAAGCAATCGGCTTATAATCGAGTATATACTAGAATAATGCTTGTTGTTGGGGATATTTATCGTTCATATCTTATAAGTGCATCAGTACTTTCTACCGCTTCGGATAAGCATAAACAAGAGGTTAAAGCCGCTTTGCTTAGCGTTTATTACGATGCTGATATCAAATCTGATATGCTTGATCGTTTTGATTTTTCTGTTGATGTTAGCGGCACTATTTTGAAAAAAGGTAATTTAATGTTTAGCTCAATGACTTTTACCGATGATGGTTTTGTCCCGTCTAATACAGATAATAAAACCTCATTTATGATTAGGCAAAAAACCGTAATAAATCCGCTTTCTAATGATGAAAAGAAAACTCTTTGTGTTCAGTTATTTAATTTATATCCTCTTGAATGGGTAGGGGATATGTCTCGTGAACCTAAAGCTATTAGTGTTAATAATTTAAGTGGTTATGAGATTTTCTCAATGGGTAAAAATAAAGAATTGTACAAGATGGAGCTAATTTATCAGATGGTTTTATTTAATGGACAAGATTATTATGTATTAGTGGGGATAACTTATGGGGATTTTGAGGAAAATCTGAGTATGTTTAAAAAAGTTGCAAAAACTTTTAAACCAAAGAAATAATTACAACGAAAAAGATAACAAGAAGAAAACACCAACAACAAACACGCTAAGGGCAATGCTTATGAGAAGAGTTCTATATTTTGTTTTTTTATCCATAACTTTTACTAAACAATACAAAGATATATGCAAAATTAGTAATATGCAAATTGCAATAATATTGTTTGGTAAAATTGTATAGGAAATTGTTTGGCTATATTCGATAAAATGCGAAATAATAATGCTCTATCCATGATATTGTTGGTTTTATGGTATTTT
>CAYNKH010000093.1:0-11207 GCA_964397745.1 uncultured Bacteroidales bacterium
CTAGAACATCAGCTTCGTTTATACCTTTGGAAAGGCACATTTGTTTGTCGTAATAGTTGTTAGTTGCAAGTGCTAAATTATCATAAGTTACACTATCAATAATCGCACTCCCGGTTGCTTTTCCAATATTTAAGCAATTTGAAAAAGCGTTGGAATTTGGTGCATTAAAGCATCCCAGAATCCCCCCCCCACCATTAGTGTTTTGGTTATTAAATGTAATTGTTCCATTAATATTTCCAATGTTTAAACAATTTATAACAGGAGTTACCTCACCATCAGAATAATTAATACCAACTATACCTCCGCCAGGTATTGTTGCTGAAAAATCAATATTTCCCATATTAATACAATTCTGAATAACAGCATAATTTTGTACCCATCCGCAAATTCCTCCAAAATTACACTCATCAGATTGGGATAAATTTTGAACAGATAGATTTCCATAATTAATGCAATGTTCTGTAATTGAATGAAAATCAGACCAATTAACAAGCCCTGCTGCTGAACTAAGATCTTTAGCTGAAATATTACCAATATTAATACAGTGTCTTATTGTTCCAAAGTTCTGTGTTGCAATTCCTGCAAGAAAGTATGTATCAGATTCCTGTGTGTCAGGATGAATTGTATTTGAAAAACTGGTAAGATTTACACAATCCTCTAATATTCCTTCATTTGCACCACAAATGCCAGCTCTATACAAGTTAGGGACAATAGGAGGGTTTATCTCAACATTGCAAGTACATTTTAAAACCACACCTTGATTATTATATACTAAAGATGTAAAATAGTAAGGATTTCCAACAATTTCGAGAGAGTCAAGATAGCCATTTTCTCCAATTATGCCAAATACAGAACAAGTTTGAGTGCTGTCAGGATAAATATTAATAGAATGACCAGCACCGTGAAAATTGCCATTAAAATGGTAGGTTTCGCCCGCACCGAAGCAAAATGAAGGCATAATATTTACTATTTCGGTTATATCATTCATTAATCTGAGATGAATGTTTGAAAAGTCTCCAAAATTTTCTTCATTATGCGAATTAAATTCTGTTGCGAACTCTTCGAAATGGGCTTTGGTGTATATTCTATAAGGATTTGTTTCTGTACCAGCACCGCCGCCAAATTGTGCAAAAGAGTTAATTGTAGAATAAAACAAAACCAATAAAACAAAAAATGCTTTTTGAAAATGGGGATTTTTCATAATAATAAACTTAAAGTTAACAATAAACTCGGTTCTTACAGACACTAATTACAAATATAAAACAATGTTGCAACAAATACAAATTGTTTTTCTCTGTTTCAGTAAGTTAACGTAGTGCACTTAAAATTTAGCTTTGTAAGCTAGACTGTGCCTCCCCTTTACGATATAATTTTCCCTTTAAGAAACACAGTATTAATCAAGTCGGAGCCATAAGCATAAGGTAAAAACTGGTAACTTGGAATATTATTTGTAATTATCAAATTTGCAAGTTTGCCTCTTGTAATACTTCCGGCGATATCGCTCACTCCCATTGCATACGCAGTATTTATTGTTGTTGCATAAATTGCTTCTTCGGGTAACATTTTATAGTTTACACATGCAAACGACATCATTAGTTTCATATTTCCGCTTGGCGATGAACCTGGATTATAATCCGAAGCAATTGCAACGGGTAAACCAGCATTAATCATATCTCTTGCGGGTGAGTATGGCATATTTAAAAAGAAAGCTGCACCAGGTAATATTGTTGGCATAGTTTCACTATTGAGTAAAGCAGCAATTTCATCTTTTCCAGTATATTCAATATGATCTACCGAAAGTGCGTTATACTTAACTCCTACTTGAATACCGCCGCTGTTTGCAAGCTCGTTAGCATGTATTTTAGGTCTTAAGCCATGCTTGATTCCAGCTAATAAAATTCTATCAGTTTGCTCAACAGTAAAAAATCCTTTGTCGCAAAACACGTCAATATAATCAGCTAAGTCTTCGGCAGCAACTTGTGGTATCATTTCATTAATAACTAAATCAACATATTCATCTTGATTGGCTTTATATTCTTCAGGAACGGCATGGGCACCAAGAAATGTTGATTTAATGACAAGTGGAGTTGTTTCTTTTAATTTTTTAATAACTCGCAACATCTTTATCTCATCAATTAATGTCAAGCCATATCCGCTTTTAATTTCAACCGCTCCAGTTCCCTGCGAGATTATTTCCTCAATTCTTTCTAATGATTGTTCATAAAGTTCATCTTCACTTGTTTTTTGAAGTAATTTCACAGAATTTAAAATTCCCCCTCCCCTTTTGGCAATTTCTTCGTAACTCAAGCCACGTATTTTATCACTATATTCAATTTCACGACTTCCTGCATAAACAATATGTGTATGCGAATCACAAAACGAAGGCATAACAATTTTACCAGTAGCATCAAACTCTTCGTATTCATCGCAATCGCTTAGTATGTCTTCATTAAAATCCGACATTGCACCAAAATCCTCTATAATTTCGCCATTTATTAATAACCACGCATCTTTTATTGTGTTTAATTTGGCCATATCCTTACCAGATACTAATAGTCGTGCATCATCGTCAATCGCAATTAATTCCTTTATATTTCTTATTAGTTTTTTCATATCTTTTTTTTTTACAAATTTAGGCATTTTTTGTTGTTTTTCAAATAATTTGTTATTCTGGTTGCCAATTGGTAGGGAGAAATTTGTGTTTTTTGATTTTGTGTACTGCTTCTGTTCTTTATTAATTTGGAAATTAACCTCAGCGTTGAAAACAAATTGTTATTTTTACAAAAAACAATTATAATCATAATTTTACGAACTCCATTTTTTTGGGTTGTCAATTATGTATTTTTTTACCTCTAAATGATCGTTTTGCGTGTTGATAATTACATCATAATAATCATTTTGCCAATTTTTCCGACCGGGCGTATTTCGCAAAATATTGATATGTTTTGATGTTTGCATTTGGAATTTACCCATGATTTTGGGGATTAGCATATTTCGACGATATAAACGGTATTGTTTTACACCAATACCAGAAATACCATTGTCAAAATCATAATCCCGCAAAATAATTATTAAATGGATATGATTGGGCATTATAACCCATTCATCCAAAACAATTCGTTTATGATATTCTGGTAATTTGATTATCTCGTTTTTAACGATTTCTCCATATTCATTTAAAACCATTTCTCCATTTTTAACATTGCCGAGGATTTTTTTTCCGTTCTGTATGTCGGCAGTTATATAATATATCCCCGGATCTGAATAGTTGTGCTAAACTCTGGTTCCATATTCAATCTTTTCAATGGTTTTGCTGCCTCCTGTTCCAATTTTTAAGTATGTATCAACTGTACAAAACCTGCTTTTACAGGTTATGTTCTTTATTAATTTGGAAATTAACCCCAGCTTTGAAAACAAATTATTATTTTTACAAAAAATATAGAATATGAATTATAAAACTCTAAGCGTCGAAACACAAAATGAAATTGTTATTTTAAAGCTTGACTTTGAGAAAAAACTCAATTCATTAAGTCAATTGTTTTTTGATGAATTTATTGATGTGGTTGAAGCATTACATGAGAACACAACAGCTAAAGTTTTGATAATTAGAGGAACAGATAAAGTTTTTTCTGCTGGTGGCGATTTAAAAGAAATTGGAAGTGCTAATTATGAAGAGGCTTTTTTGATGTGTGTTAGAGTTCAAAAAGCCTTTAGCATGTTGCATAATTTGAAAATTCCGGTAATTGCAGCTCTTAGTGGAATTGTTTTTGGAGGAGGATTTGAATTAGCATTGCATTGCGACATCAGGTTTTGCACAGATGATGCTATACTTAAACTTCCTGAATCTGAACTTGGATTAATTCCAGGTGCTGGAGGGATTAGTATTTTATCAAGAATAATTAGCCCCGCAGATACGGCTTATTACTTATTTACTGGAGAACAAATACCTGTTCAAATAGCGTTTCAAAAAGGAATAATTCAGAGAGTTTGTACTTCTGATGATATTTACAATCAAGCCATTGATTTTGCTAAGGAATTATGTGAAAAACCACTTGCATCACTTACAGCTATTAAAAAAGTTCTTTATGTAAATTTATATAAGGATCTTAACGATGGTCGTAATGCCGAAGCTTCTGAGTTTTCATCTGTATTGCAACTAAGTGGACGCAAAAAGATTGAAGAGTTTTTCAAAAATAAAAATAAGAAATAATGACCGACAGTTTCATATTTACAGGAACAGGATTTGTTACAGGTAAGCATAAACTTACAAATGACGAAATTTATAAGCATGTTAAAAGCGGATTGTTACAGGGTTTTAACGAAAAACGAATAATTGGTTCGGATAACTATAAATTATTAAAAGAGACAAGACCAGATCTTAATCCATTTGATTATATGGTTAACGAAAAAATGGGTTTTGAAACTCGATATAATGTAGTGCCCTTCCCTCCTGTCTCACATTTGTACAAAACTGCCGAGAACACATTAGATTTGGCGGTACGTGCTATTAACAAAGCATTAGACGAGGCTGGAATTTCGGGCAATCAAATAGATGCCTGGTTTGTTGGAACTGCCACACCACATCAGTATGCTCCAGGAATTGCCGAATTTGCAAAAGCATATTTTACCGACCAAACTGACACAAAACCTACCTACTCTTTGACTTCGGCTTGTGTTGGATTTAATATTAATCTCGAAAGTGCAATTGCGTATTTTAATAATAACCCAGATGCACAGCATATTGTAATTGCTCACTCAGAAGTAATGTCTGAATTACTTGTAACTGAGCGTGATTTTGTTCCGTTTTCTACTTTTGGCGATGCTGCAGCAGCAGTAGTCTTAAGTCGTATCAAAACTGATAAAAAGTGTGGAGTTTTAGCTACTTTTAATGCAGAAGATACTAGAATGTTAGATTTTCTTGGTGCAAATCAAAAAGGACATTTATATATGGATGCACGAAGAGTTAAATCACGTGCGGTGCCAAATATGGTTGATGCAGCAAAAAAAATACTGAGCTCTTGCCAATGGGAAACTAATGATATAGACTGGTTTATACCACATCAAACAGGAAATGCAATTGTTTGGGAAGTTCGAGAAATGCTCGGAATAGATTTTGATAAGATGTTGCAGGAAGTTCAATATAATTATGGAAATCTCTCTGGTGCTTCTGTACCAGCAGCTTTACATCAGTTATTAAAATCAAATAGAACAAAACCAAATCAGAAAATTCTTACATCTGTTGCAGGACTTGGTGGAGAATTTGGGGCTTTTACTTATGTTATGCCTCAAAAAACATATTCTTTTACAAGGAAACCTCAACTTGCAAACAAAACCCTTCTTATTACTGGAGCAACTGGCGGTATTGGAAGTAGAATAGCTAAATTAGCAGCTACCGAAGGTGCAAATCTAATTTTACATTTTAATAAAAACATTAAACTTGCTACTCAAATAAAAGCTGATTTAGAAAATGAATTTAACTGCCAAGTCAGACTTTGGCAAGCCGATCTGTCGAATAAAGCAGCAATTCAAGACTTTTCAAAACTTGTAAAAGACAAAAATATTCAAATTAATTATCTGATAAACACGCATGCTATTACTGGCGGACTTGATAAAGCAAGCAAAATCAAACATAAAGAGTTTGTAGAAGTAATGCAAGCTAACTTTTTATCTGTCAAGGCAGTATGCAAATATTTAAAGCCTTATATTGCAGATGCTGTTTTAATTACAGGTTCTGTTGGTGAAGATGCTCAGTTTCCTGGTTCTACCTCGTATGTTGCCTCAAAAAGAGCTCTCAGAGGTTTTGCTGTTAATTTTGCATCTGAGCTTTACGAGAACAGAGTTTCATGTATTTATTACCTGCCTGGTTTGGTAAACGAAGGGATGATTTCAAAATTAGAAGAAGCACAAGTAAATGCCTCAATGATAATGGTATCACAAGAAAAACTTATTGATGCTAATGATATTGCTGCTCGAATGCTAAAATCGGTTTACAGAATGAAAATTGCAGATGTTAGAATATCTTATGAATCTAAATTAAAGGTAATAAAGGACGGTTATCTAAAGTTTTAATTTAACTAATAAAACAAAGTAAAATGCATACAAATTATATATTTAGCGGTTACGGATATTCGGTTGGGAAATATAAAATTACCAATTCGGATATTTACGAAGCTATCGAAAAAGGATTTTTACAAGGTTTTAGTAATGCAAAACTCGAAAAGAGTGAAAACTACCATGAATATTTAAAAAACAATCCTGGAAAAACGACTTTCGACTATTTTGCTGGTTATAAAATGGGATTTTATGAGCGACACCATGTAACACCTTTTCCACCAACTACAAAAAAACTTTATTATGCCGAAACATCTTTAGACCTTGGCGTTCAAGCAATACAACGAGCACTTAAAGATGCGAATATACAAGCTGGCGAAATTGATGCGTGGATGATAAGTACTGTTTCGCCTCACGAACAAGCACCAGGTATAGCAGCTACAATTAAATCATATTTTGTCGATTTTGATAACCACACTCCCACTTTTAGTTTGTGTTCGGGTTGTGCAGGCTTTAATATGAATCTCGAAAGAGCAATTGAGTATTTTAAGATGCACCCTGATGCTAAAAATATTGTGGTAGCACATACCGAAACAATGTCGTCATTTCTTACCAATAGAATTAAATTTGTGCCTTTTGTTACATTTGGAGATGCGGCGGCAGCTGTAATTATTACCAAATTCGAAGATAATGAAAAGTATGGAGTTCAATCTGTAGTTAATTTTCACGATCTCAAAATGCTTGATTATGTGGGTGTTGATGCAAATAGAGATTTATATATGGATGACAGTCTTATAAAAGACCGTGCAACTATTAATTTGCCTATTGCCTCAAAAGCCTGTTTGGAAAAAACTAATTGGAAAGTTGAGGATATTGATTTACTTGTTCCGCATCAAACTGGGAATGTGATTTTGAAACCAGCAGCAGCAGTGCTTGGATTACCCGAAGAAAAACTGTATTTAGAGGCTCAAAACCATTTTGGCAATGTTTCGGGAGCAACTGTTCCATTGGCTTTAGCACTTTTGAACGAACAAAATCGTCTTCACAATAATATGAAAATTTTCAGTGCTACGGCAGGTGTTGGCGGTAATTTTGGTGCATTTTCTTATATTGTACAAAAGTTCTCTAAAAATCAAAATTTTTACTTTCACAAAAATGAATTAAACGGTAAAAGCGTTCTTGTATTAGGAGCTTCAGGCAAAATTGGATTTGAACTTACCAAACAGCTAGAAAAACGTGGTGCTAATCTGATTTTACATTCAAATAAAAATGCTGAAGTTTTAAATATTTTCAAAAATGCTATTATTTTAAATTCTGATTTTACCAATCAAGCTTCTGTTAATCATTTTATTACAGAATTGCAGAAACAATCAGATATTGACTTTGTAGTTAATGCAGCAGGTACTCTTGATAATCAAAATGCAATGGATGTAAATTTTTATGCTCCAGTTTCAATAATTAACGGCATAATTCATAAAGTCAGAAACTCTATACTTACGATAGGAACAGCTGCCGAAGATTTTGAACTCCCAGGTTTTGACGCATGGATATTTTCAAACCGAGCATATCATGGATATTTGGCAACTGCTAGCGGTGAATTTTTAAAATATGGCATTAGAACTGTTTATTTACAAGCTGGAATTTTAGATTCTGGTTTAAGCGAACATATTCCCAAAAAGTATAAGTTTAAGTTTATGTTATCGACAGGACAAACACTTTGTCTAAAAACCAATGAATTTTGCATAAAACTTGCAAATTCGTTGTATCTTCCAAAAGTATTAGAGGTACAGTACTCATACGAGAACGCAATGTTAGTCGGACGTATGGGCTACAAGCTTGAAGTAGATATTTAAAAATGATAATATGAGACGATTTTTGTTGCTGATTTTAGGAGTGTTCTTGTCAATTTATGCCTTTTCGATTGAAGAAACCCGTTTATTGCGTTTTCCAACTATTGCTAATGATACGGTAGTTTTTAGTTATGCTGGGGATTTATATCTTGTTGCAGCGAATGGTGGAGTGGCTACCAGAATAACTTCACATAAAGGTTACGAAATGTTTCCACACTTCTCTCCTGATGGTCAAACCATTGCATATACGGCCCAATATGACGGCAATACAGAAGTTTACACAATTCCATTAACTGGTGGAAACCCAACTCGAATAACTTACACGGCAACTCTTAGTAGAGATGATATATCCGACAGAATGGGGCCCAATAATATTGTTATGGGTTGGACACCAGATGGGAAAAATGTTATTTATAGATCAAGAGGCAAATCATTTAACGATTTTAAAGGTCATATATATCTTGCTCCCTTAGATGGTGGAATGAGTAAACAAATTCCGCTTGCAACAGGTAGTTGGTGTTCATATTCTCCAAATGGCAAACAACTTGCCTTTAATAAAGTTTTTAGAGAATTTAGAACTTGGAAATACTATAAAGGTGGTATGGCAGATGATATATGGATATTTGATTTTAATAATCAAAAAACTGTAAACATCACTAATAATCCAGCTCAAAACATATTTCCAATGTGGATTAATGATAAAGTGTATTTTCTATCTGATAGAGATCGTATTATGAACCTATTTGTTTATGACACTAAAACAAAAGAAACCAATAAATTAACAAGTTTTGCAAGATATGATATAAAGTTTCCGAGTGCAGGAGATAATAAAATAATTTTTGAGAATGGTGGATATATCTATTATTATGACATAGAAAAGTCGCAAGTAACAAAGCTAAACATTAAAATACGAGAAGATTTTGCTGCTAGCCGTCCTGTTATGAAAGATGTTTCATCAAACGCTACAAATGTAGAACTTGCTCCCGATGGTGCTAGAATTGTGCTATCAGCAAGAGGAGATGTCTTTTCAACACCAGTTTCTAAAGGAATTACAAATAATCTTACAAATTCATCAGAAGCACACGATCGAAATCCTGTTTGGTCGCCCGATGGTAAATATATTGCCTACATATCTGATAAAAGCGGAGAATACAATATCTATTTATCTAAATATGATAATCCGCAAACAGAAATTAAACTAACTAATTTTGATACAGGCTACATCTATAAATTAAAATGGTCGCCAGACAGCAAAAACTTATTGTGGAATGATAAAAAATTAAGTTTAAATTCCATAAATATCGAAACAAAACAAATCACAAATATCCATAAATCTATAATTTGGGAAATTCATGATTACAATTGGTCGCCAGACAGTAAATGGATAGCATTTACGGATCAAGATAGTGCAAGAGTATCACAAATATATCTTTATAATATTGAGCAAAGCAAAAAACATGTTGTAACAACTGCTTGGTACGACTCGTTTAGTCCAGTTTTTAGTAATGACGGCAAATATTTATTTTTTGTTTCTAACAGAGATTTTAATCCTATTTATAGCAGTACCGAATGGAATATTGCCTACAGAGATATGAGTAGAGTTTATCTTTTAACTTTAAGAGACGATGTCCCCTCTCCTTTTGAACTTGAGAATGATAGAGTATTCCCAAAAGAAACATCGGCTGCTAAAGATACATCTTACGGCATTGATATTAATAATATTGAAAACAGAATTGAAGTTTTACCAATGGAGGCAGGCTCATATCGACAACTAAATTATATTGACAACAAATTATATTTCATCGAATCGCATTACAATCAAAAAAGCAAACTCAAACTTTATAAATTTAAAGACGAAAAGACTATCGAACTTGGAGAGTTCTCTCATTATAAAATATCTTCGAATAACAAAAAGATGCTTTTATCACAGTCTGGTAATTACTATGTTATTAATCTTCCCGAATCAGAAATAAAGCTTAGCAATTCTGTTGATTTAAAAGATTTAAAAATAAATGTTAATCTTAAACAAGAATGGAAACAGATTTTTGATGAAGCCTGGAGGCAGATGAGAGATTATTTTTACGATCCATTAATGCACAGAGTTGATTGGGAAAAACAACGCACGAAATATGCAGAAATGCTTCCTTACGTAAATAATAGAAATGATCTCAATTACATTATCGGCGAAATGATTGGCGAATTAAATGTTGGACATGCTTATGTAAATGGTGGAGATAAAGAATCGTTTAATAAAATTAAAATGGGACTGCTTGGTGCAGAATTTGAAAAAGACACTAAAACAGGATATTTTAAAATTACAAAGATATATACAGGCGAAAATTGGACTGAAAATCGAAAATCGCCACTATTAGGCATTGGTTTAAATATTAATGAAGGCGATTATGTGATAAGCATTAATCGCAAAGACCTTAGCGAAATTCCAAATATTTATTCACTTTTGATTGACAAAGCAGATAAAATAATCGAAATAGAAGTGAATGATAAACCACGTGCAAAAGAAACCAAAACATATCTTATTAAGCCAATTGATGACGAATCTGACCTTATATATTTTAATTGGGTACAAAACAATATTCAAAAAGTTAGTGAGGCAACTAATTCTGAGGTTGGATACATTCATGTTCCAGATATGTCTGTAGTAGGTTTAAACGAATTTGTTAAATATTATTATCCTCAGTTATCAAAAAAGGCACTTATAATTGACGATCGTGGTAATGGCGGAGGAAACGTATCTCCAATGTTAATAGAGAGATTACGCAGAGAAATGTCGATAATGGCAATGTCGAGAGATGTGCCAGTACCAAAAGCAAAACCTGATGGAATGTTAGACGGACCTAAAGTTCTTATAATTGACCAATACTCTGCCTCAGACGGTGATCTATTCCCATATCAATTTAGAAAACATAAATTAGGACCAATTGTGGGAGTAAGAACCTGGGGAGGTGTTGTTGGAATACGTGGTTCGCTTCCTTTTGTTGATGGAGCAAGTCTTAATAAACCCGAATTTGCACATTATGATAAAAAAGGTTGGATAATCGAAGGTATTGGTGTTAACCCAGATATAATTGTTAATAACGATCCATATCAAGAGTTTATGAATATAGATTATCAACTTGATAAAGCAATCGAAGTCATTACAAACGAACTTATTAAGCATAATAAAACTCTTCCACAAATACCTGACTTTCCTGATAAGAGCGAATAATTATCAACAATTTTAGTAATTTGAAGGTATCCGTATAAGCAAGTACACTATGAAATTACTTTTAAAAAACTATAGTTGCT
>CAYNKH010000094.1:0-11085 GCA_964397745.1 uncultured Bacteroidales bacterium
TTAATGCTCCCGCATCAACTAAAAGTTCTGTATATTTTGGGACTCCTCCGCTAATCATGTAAAATGCCAACAAATCTTCATTTGTATAGTGAGGATGATTGTCTTCAATAATTTGTTTTAGCGTTTCAACATCAAATTCTTTAAGATGTATTCGGTTGGTAGCTCGACCAAAAAGAGGTTCTTTGGAGTGTTCAAATATTTTACTCATCATTGAATATATTGAACCGCAGAGTATAAGGTTTATTTTGCTGTCCGATTTGTTTTGATCCCAAATTCTCTGCATATCTCCGTAAATCGATGGGTTTACCCAGCTAAAATCCTGAAATTCGTCAATAATTACTGTAAAATGAATTGTTTTTGATAATTCCATTAAATAAGCAAAAATATCTTTAAAACTACGAAACTCCCCAAATAGTTCTACATTAAGATACTGCCTGATTGCCTCAACAAACTCGTTGCACAATAGAACTTCGTTCTTTTTTGTAACAAAAAAATAAACAGATAAATTGTTTTCTGCTGATTTAATTAACAAACTGGTTTTCCCGACTCGTCTCCTGCCAATTACAAAACTCATTTGAGCCTCTTTTTGAGATTTTTGCTCTATTTTATTTAATAGACTTAGTTCATTTTCCCTGTTATAAAACTTCATAAAATAAATTTTTTTGTAAAAATAATCAAATTTAATTTATCGTAATGCCCATTACTGTAACCTGCGTTACGCAAATATAAACCTTTTTTGATTATAAATACTTTTACATACAAATAATTTCAAAATTTATTTAAATAGTTGGTATATGTTTGAGCAGACTAAAGATTAACTTAAATAAATGAACAAATATAGAACCTGAGAACTCTGTTTACTTTGATTTGCATTCTGAGCGAGTAGAAGAACTGAGTATAAACAATCAAAAACTAACAATAAAATAATTTATATCAGTTTTTGAAAAATCTTTTATAGATTTGTTGTAGTTATTATCCATTATGTATGGGAGGATGTTCAATAAATAGTAATGAGAGTACCTATGAAAGAATAAGAAACAGAATAAATAATCGTATAGTTTTAGCTATGAAAAAAAACAGTTTAGTAATTATTCTCATTATTGTGAGTTTAAATTTGTTTGGAATTAGACCCGATAGCACTTATTATGTTAATCCAAATCATTATGGGCTTAAATACAGAGAATGTGATTTTTTTACAAGTGATAGTGTAAGGCTTAAAGCTTGGCTAATACCTGCACAACAGAAATTTGAATTAGATAGTATGCAATTGCCAGCATTTTATAATAATCCTATAGATAATAATTATAATATTGGAGACTATTCAAATAATCCTACAATAATTATTTGTGATGGTGACGGCGGAAATATGAGTTACACCTTATGGATGGCAAATGAATTCATGGGTTATGGCTTTAATGTATTTATGTTTGATTGGAGAGGGTTTGGACAGAGTCAGAATTGGGAAATTGACCATAGAATGTTAGTATTACCAGAATTTCTTATAGACTATCAAGCTGCTATTAACTATGTTGTTCAGCAACCAGAGGTTGATCCCGATGGTATGTGTCTTTATGGATTTTCGACTGGATTTTACCTTTCTTTTGCAACTGCTGTAACAAATACTGATGTGAAATGTATTGCTGGGCGTGGTATGATGACAATCCCTAAAGACCTAAAAGATTGTCTTGCTACAGTTAAAGATACTGCTCAAATAATCATTCCTGATAATTATCCAGAAAATCTCTATCCTTTAAATTGTGCTTCTGAACTTAAAATACCAATATTTTTGTTTGTTGGCGAAAATGATGAAAGAACCCCTGTATGGATGTCCGAAATGGTTTATTCAGCGATACAGTCAAAGAAGAAACTTAAAGTTTTTCCCGATGAAGATCACTGCACTATCGAGGTAAATCATAGATTATCTATCTTTAACGAAGTTGCAGAATTCTTTAAAGAGTCATTGTCTGACTAGTATGTGGTTAGGGTTTGTAAGTGAGCTAGTCGAAGTAAGCAAAGCGAGTGATAACGCAGTAGTCGGACATTATGGACGAGTTTTAGCTAAACGATATTAACGGTATTGTTAAGTAGAAGCAAGTTCCTTCGCCGAGTACAGATTCCACTTCAATTTCGCCACCAAGTATTTTTGCATAAGCCTCACAAATTGGTAATCCCAGACCCGAGCCTCCAGTGAGATTAGATAATTGATTTTCAATTTGAACAAAACGAGTAAATATCTTATTGATATTTTCATCGCTTATTCCAATGCCAGTGTCTTTTACCCAAAACCTGACAAAAGTGTCGGATAGCTGTTCGTAGCCAATCTCGACATGTCCTTTTTCGGTAAATTTATTAGCATTTGAAATAAAATTGACAAGTATTTGCTTTAATTTTATAGGATCAGAAATGCAGGTTATTGGTTTTGTCGGTATATCTGCAGATATGATAAACTTTACTTGAGATGATTTTGTGAAAAAACCGAGCATTTGCGTATATATATTTTCGATAAGGATGGAAATGTCGAAAGTTTCTGTTTTTTTTGTGATTATACCAGCCTCGATTTTTGAAATTTCTATAATATCGTCAAGTATTAATAACAATTGGTTAGAGCTATTTTCAATTATTTCAATATACTCTAATTTTTCGTTTTTAGTTATATCATCTTTAAGAAGTTCAGTAAAACCCAAAATTCCATTCATGGGAGTTCTTATTTCATGCGATAAGTTGCTTAGAAATGCCGATTTGAGCTTGTCGCTTTCTTCGGCTTTTTTCTGCGATTTTTTAAGATTCTCTATAAGCACCACTCTTTCTGTTATGTCTCTTATTAGTGTTAAAACAGTATCTTCTTTAAAATACACCATCTTTACATCATAATATTCTATGTTTTCTTCTGCTTGTATTTGATATTGAAAATTGGTCATATATTTAGACTCTAAGACTTTTGTTATATTCTTTTTTGTCAAATCTGCAATATCTTGTGGGATCATTTCGCTAATGTTTTTGTTTAAAAACGTTTCTGGTCTTGCGATTAGATGTTCCAAAGAGTTTGAGTAGAAATCAGTAATAACACCATTTTGGTCGAATGTAAAAAGCATGTCGGGTAAGGCAGAGAGTATTGCCTCTTTATGAAGGTTTAAGGTCTCGGCTTTTGCTTTAGCTTTTAGTATTTCTTTTTCAGCTTTTTTTCTTTCCGATATATCATGATAAATTGATTGTAAAGTACCATCTGGCATCATTTTGCTATGCATTTCAACAGGGACAGTACTTTCATCGGGTCGTAAAAGCACACGTTCATTTATGATTGTTTCGCCTTCTATTAACTTTTCAAAATCTAATGGGGTTTTATTTAAACTTTCTTTGATAAAAATACCATCAGTGATATGCTTACCTATTATTTCGTTTCTTGGTCTTCCCAATAGTTCGCACATATAGGAGTTTGCTTCGGTAATAATGCCTTCGTGTGTGCCAATAAGAATGCCTCCAACTGCAAAATCAATCAAATACCTATATTTTTGTTCGCTTTCACGTATTGTTTTTTCTGCTTTTTTACGTTCAGTAATATCTCTTAAAACAGCAATAACCACTCTTTTGTCAAAATATGTGCCAGATACTAGTGTTACTTCCGTAGGGATTATAGCACCATCTGATTTCTGTCCCCAAAACTCCAAAATTTCGCGTTTACCATTAAATGCCGAATGCGTTTGGCTTAATAATTTTGTTATGTCGTTCTTATCTTTTGCACCAATGTCGGCTGGTGTTCGATCTTGCAGATAATTAGCTGGATACCCAAATAAATCTTCAGCAGTTTTATTTACATCAATAAATTTACCATCAATATCTTGTATAAATATTGCCTCAGATATTGAGTTTATCATTCCCCTGTATGTTACTTCGGAGAGTTTCAGAGCTTGCTCGGTTTTCTTTCTATCAGTAATATCCGAAAACACTGTTAGTAGAAAAATTTCATTATCTTGTTTGTATGGTACAGTGATTACTTCTACATTGACAGGAGTACCCAAAACTGTAAGAAATATTTCTTCGGTAAGTGTTGCATGTTTAAATTCTGCTATGCTTTTTGCAATTCTGTTTTTAGCATATTGATGATAATCTGGGTGAATATATTTATAAACATTCTTTCCAAGTATCGAAGTGCTAGAGCTTGATCTAAGAAGATTATTTGCATACTCATTCGCATATAAAACAATTTCGTTTTGATGAATTACAACGCCACTTGGTAAAATCTCAAGTAAGCGGCTATGTTTTAATTTGCTTTCAACTAATTCTTTTTCTTTGATTTTTTGTTCACTTATGTTTTCGACTGTCCCTTCATAATACAGTATGGTGCCATCTTTATCTTTTATCCCTTTAGCACTTTCACGAATGTGTATTTCTTCACCGTTTTTTTTGTACCATATTGTTTCTTTGCCTATAATAACCCCCTTACTTAGAATTGTTGATTGAAAGTTTTTGCGCTCTTTTTTGCTAATGAGTTTGTCCGAATTCAAATTATGTGCTTGTAATTCCTCAAAAGATGAATAGCCCAACATCTTAGTAAGTGGAGGATTGGCCATTAAAATTTCTCCTTCTGGATTAGTTCTGTATAAGCCTATGGTTGTATTATTGTAAATTTCTTTTAGACCTTCTAATTCATTGCGAAGTAAATTATTTTCTTTTTCTAGTTGGCTGAGTCTTTCTGTTATGTTATTATTGGACATCTTGTTCTTTTTATTTCGTTCTCATCTTAATCTTACAAATTTACAATTATTTTTATTCAATTAACCTTAACTTGTTAAGAAAGAATTTGTTTTTTTTATTTTATTACAACAAAATTTGCAAATTTTGTAAAAAAATAATTTAATATGTGGAAAACCTCTGGCATAATTTTATTTACCGTGATTTTAAGTTTGATAAACTTATCTGTTTCTGATATTAGTGACTCTCGTTTATATGCACAAGCAAAAATAAATCCACCTTTTTATTTATCAGATACTGTTTGGGTGGACTCGGTTTTTAATTCGCTTTCGCCTGATGAACGTATTGCACAGCTTTTGATGGTGCCAGCTTACTCGAACAAAAATGTAGCCCATACAGATCATATTGAGAAACTTATACGTGAATATAAAATAGGTGGCTTAATTTTTATGCAGGGAGGTCCAGTTAGACAAATAAACTTGATAAACCGTTATCAGTCAGCTAGTAAAGTGCCATTATTGATTTCTATGGATGCTGAATGGTCTTTGAGTATGCGTCTCGATTCATGCGTATTGTACCCTCGTCAAATGTTGTTGGGAGCCATAACTGACGAACAATTAATTTATGATATGGGAGTAGAGTTTGCTCGTCAGCTCAAAAGGGTAGGAGTACATGTTAGCTTTTCACCTGTTGTTGATGTTAATAATAATCCATTTAATCCAGTAATTAACGATAGGTCTTTTGGCGAGGATAAAAATAATGTGTGCATTAAATCATATAATTATATGAAGGGCTTGCAAGACAATCGTGTGTTGGCTACTGCAAAACACTTCCCAGGACATGGCGATACAGATGTTGATTCTCACAAGTCGTTGCCAATACTAAATCATAACTTTAACCGACTTGATAGCCTTGAGTTGTTCCCATTTAGATATTTAATTAATAAAGGAATTTCATCGGTAATGGTGGCACATCTTTTTGTTCCAACAATTGACACAACGCCAAATTTACCCACAAGTTTATCCCCAAAAGCAGTAAGTAAATTATTGAAGCAAGAACTTGGATTTACTGGACTTGTATTTACCGATGCTCTGAATATGGGAGGTATCACAAACTATTATGAACCTGGACAATCTGACGTGTTGGCACTGCTTGCTGGAAATGATATTTTGTTATTTCCTAGTGATGTCGAATTAGTTATTGCTGAAATTAAAAAAGCTATTGAGGATGGTTTGATTAGTCAAGAGGAAGTTGACAGGCGTTGCCAAAAAGTTTTGCGTGCAAAATATTGGGCCGGACTAAGTGAATTTGAACAAATCTCCACCGAGAATATTTACCATGACTTAAATAATCCTCAAGCGAGAATAATGCAACAAAAATTAATCGAAAATGCAATAACGCTTGTTAAAAATACAAATGAAATATTACCACTAAAAAATCTTGATACACTAAGTATTGCAACAATAGTTTTTGGTACTAACGAAATTAGCAGCTTTCAAAATCGCATGCAATATTATGCAAAAACTGATAATTATATTTTCAATAAAGATTTAATTAAATTTGGAGAAAAGCAATTAATCGAAAAACTAAAAGAATACGATGTTGTAATAGCTGGAGTGCATGGAACTGGTAGGTCTCCGTCTAGTAATTTTAAAATTCAAAAAAACACCATCAATTTTATTGATAAACTAGCATTAGAAACCAATTTAATTCTTGATGTTTTTGCTAATCCTTATAGTTTGGCTTTTTTTAAAAACTCAGCTCAGATAAATGCAATAATTGTTTCTTATAATGATTGGGAAATTACAAATGACTTGTCGGCTCAGTTAATTTTTGGAGGAATTCCAGCAAAAGGAAGATTGCCTGTAAGTGCAGGCACGAATTTCCATGCAGGAGATGGTTATGATACTCAAAAAATACGATTAAAATATACTCAAATCCCTGAAGATGCAGGTGCTGATTCTGAAATATTAGTAAAAGCAGATTCAATAATTGATGCTGCTCTAACGGCTGGTGCATTTCCTGGCGGGCAGATAGCCGTAGCACGTAACGGTATTGTATTTTATCAACGTTCCTTTGGATATCATACTACTGATAAAATAACCAAAGTTAAGGATATGGATATCTACGACCTTGCATCGGTTACTAAGGTTAGTGGAACGCTCCCAGCTATTATGAAACTTTATGGTGAGGGTGCTATTTCGCTCGAAGATAAACTCTCGCAGTATGTTCAGTTAATCGAAAATTCTAACAAAAGGAATATGATAATTAAAGATATTCTTACACATAGAGCAGGTTTTAAATCTTGGATACCTTTTTATAAAAACACTATTCTCGATAGTAAGATACGAAGCGAAATGTACAATGCTGTATATAGCGATACATTTGCAATTCCTGTAGCTGCTGGTATGTACATGAATAAGACTTTTGTTGATTCTATTTACAAGCAAATATGTGAGTCGGATTTGAATCCTTATGGCAAATATGTGTATTCCGATTTAGGCTTTTATCTGTTTGCCTCAATGATTGAGACTATAACAAATCAGGCATTGCCTAAATATTTAGATTCTACTTTTTATTCAAAACTTGGTGCTTGGACAACTGGATATCTTCCATTAAAACGTTTTTCAGCCAATCAAATTGTCCCAACCGAAAATGATATACTATTTCGTAGGCAACTTTTACATGGATATGTTCATGATCAAGGTGCAGCAATGCTTGGTGGAGTCTCTGGACATGCAGGATTGTTCTCTAATGCAAACGATGTGCTTAAAATTATGCAAATGTATTTAAACGGAGGAGAATACGGAGGAGAAAAGTTTTTAAATAAAGAAGTTATTGATGAATTTACAAAATACCAATTTAATCCTTTACACAACCGACGTGGATTAGGTTTTGATAAAAAAAATAGTGGCGACACTTCTAAAGGTATTGGTAGTGAAAGTGCTAGCGACTTAGCTTATGGACACGGAGGATATACTGGCACTATGGTTTGGGTTGATCCAAAATATAATTTCGCTTTTGTTTTTAATTCCAACAGAGTATGTCCATCCGCCGAAAATTGGAAAATTATTAAACTAAATATCCGTACAGATATCGAAGAGGCTTTTTACCAATCTTTTATTAGTTTTGATGCAAAAGAAAACAGAAAAAACTCGGAAAATCCTAAATAATACTTTAAAATTGCTAATTTTGTTAAAATGTCTGATGTTAATTGGATGTCAATGATAAAAATAAAAAATATAGCAATTACAATTATCTTGATTTTGTGTTTTAGTTTTGTATTTAATAACAAGACTTATTCGCAATATCTCGAAAATGAGCCGACACCTACCCAAAGAATATTTTGGGGCGGAAATATTGGTTTAATGTTCGGAACTTATACATATATTTCTATTAATCCAATTGTTGGTTATCGTTTAACAAACAGATTGTCAGCGGGTGTTGGCGGAACATATAACTGGACAAAATCTACATATTATGATTACTCAGGACAATCTTATGGAGCAAATGTCTTCGCATCTTTTACTATAATAAAAAGACTAGGCGATGCTATTCCTATTAATGATGCTGGGGGGTTATTGCTGTATGGAGAGTTGTCATATCTGAATATTAGTAATTATTACGCAATGCAGTTGCCCAACCAACCAGCATGGGTATATACTCCACTTGCCGGAATTGCGTATCAATCCCCAATAGGAATCAGATCATATTTTGTGTTTATGGTGTTGTATAACTTTAGTGAATCTTATTATTCGCCATATTCAAACCCAGTGATTAAAGCAAGTTTTCAATTTTAATTAGTCAAATACACGTAATGCAACTTTCGCTTTTTACTCTGTGATCCTGTGATCCTGTGACATACACTCCTAACTATTTCTGACGGCGCAGCCTCCTGACCATTCCTGACACTTTTCACTCTTTTTTTTATTCCTCATTTTCAAAATACAACTTATAATAATTCAATCCAGTAGTAGTATCAAAGCCTTTTTCAATGTAATCTCGTTTGCCGTGTACATAAATATGAAAATTCTTATCTAATTTTATTTTGCTTTTAAAAAATCGTGACTGTGTTTTTACAGCTGCTCCTGAAATTTCAAAACTTTCGTTCATATTAATAGCGTTCTCACTCTCAAAATCTGATTTGTAAGTTTTAAAATCTTTAATAATTTCTGGATCTTGAATAACTTCATCAGCAAACATATTAACATCAAATATCTCCGATTCTTTAAAGTATTTTATTGATTTATTTAGCAAATCTGCCTGATCGGCTTTAGAAACCTCGTACTTTTCGGGTAGTTTATCGTGGACATAATTTTTACAAAAACTCATCACGTTTTTGGTCTGAAAGTACTTGTCTTTTCTGTTCTGAACATTCAAAAAATCGTCGATCCAATACATAGCATCACTGCCTTTACTCGCTTTATCAACTATCGAAACAAGATAACCGTCATCTTTTTGAATATTGAAGATTATGCAGCCTTTATCAGGTTTTTTTAGGTTTATTCCTGTTTCAACATTCAAATTAAAATTATCGTTTTCTTCGCTAACTCTAAAAAATGCATCTTTGGTTTCGGTTTTAAATAATCCAATTGCATCGACTAATGTCCCATCCACTTCACAATCTCTAAAATAAATTGTGTAAAACTCACCAGCTTTAATTTTTGGGTGCGTTGTTTGTTTAAATAAGTGCATTGCCAGGTTTCGACTTTGTTCGTACAATTCGTCGTTATCATTAAAAATCTTGCTTACATAAGTATAAACTTCGTTAAGTTCCAATTCAGTTTCGTGGAAAAACTGATGAAATTCATCAAATTTAAAAGCAGAAAATAAATGTTCGCTTAATATTGTCCCCAATTCATCAGTAAAATCAGTTTCAGTTTTAGATAATACAAGATTCTCATCATTGTTTTTATTGCCGACAAAATGTATTGCCAAGGATTCTAAGATTGCAGTGCTTGTGTTTATTTTCATCATTAGTTTTATTTAATTACAAAATTATAATTTTAACCCAAAGTTTTGGTAATAATAGCTTTAATAATTTGCAAATTTAACCTCCGAGTTATCCTCCTTCTTGAATTACATGCTGTTTTTCGAGTTACTCGAAGGATATTATTTAAAAAATATCAATTATTTTTTTAAGTTTGCTAAATGAAGATTATCATTTTTATATTAGTTGTTATCTTTTCAATTACCAGTTTGTTTGGACAGGATATGGTAATTAATGAATTTATGTCTTCAAATTACAACTTTTTATTTGACCATGACGGAGATGACAGCGATTGGATTGAAATATTTAATCCAACTGAAGAAACGATAAATCTCTCATCATATTTTCTATCTGATAATCTTGAAAATCCTCAAAAATGGTCTTTCCCTGATATAGAAATCGCTCCTGACAGCTTTTTGGTAATATTCGCCTCTGGAAAAGATACTGTTTATCCTGAAAATGAAATTCATACTAATTTTTCTATTAAAGCTTATGGTGAAGAATTACTATTAAGCAATAGTTCAGAGATAATTCATCAAATTGAGCCAGTCATTTTACGACAAAATCAATCGTATGGTTGGTTGCCCGATGGTTCTGATAATGCAATGATATTTGATGTTGCTACACCTGGTTGTACAAATGAATTGATCTTAATCGAAAAAGTGTTTTTTAGTGAATTAGGTGGAGTATATGATGATAATTTTGAGCTTGAATTAAGCAATGTTTTTACCGAAAATATAATCCGTTATACTATTGATGGTAGTACACCAAATGAAAATTCATTGCTTTATTCAGATGTGCTTTTTCTTGATGAAGATATGTGTTCAAAAACCGATATATACAAAATTCAGGTGTCTCCAGCAGATATTCAATATATTCCTGAAACGATATTCCCTAAAGCTATTGTAATTCGAGCCGCTGCATTTGATTCAACAGGGAATATTCAATCGAAAGTATTTACAAATTCGTATTTTATCCGAAATATGGAAATTGACCATGCCGATTTACCAATTATTTCTATTACAGCCGATTATGATGATTTGTTTAATGACAGTACTGGAATATTTGTGCCTGGAATATTTTATGATGAAAATTATCTTTATGGTGCAGAACGAAGTGGTAATTATTATCAGAGAGGCGAAGAATGGGAGCGAAGAGCTAATGTCGAATTGTTTGATTACAGTAATTCAGATTTTTTTTCACAAGAAGTTGGACTGAGAATTCATGGTGACCAGGCAAGATGTTTCCCACAAAAAGGGATGAGAATTTACGCTCGAAACGAATACGGAGATTCTAAGTTTTATACTAAATTGTTTACGCCAGAAATACATAATCAATATGAAAGATTGGTTTTTAAACCTTTTTGTGCATCATGGACACAGGCGGGATTTCAAGATTTTCTTGCT
>CAYNKH010000095.1:0-11084 GCA_964397745.1 uncultured Bacteroidales bacterium
AGATTCAAATTTTATTTATTGCGAAAACGGATATTACAATACACGAACTGATGTTGCTGCTTTCTCTGAAAACGCTTGGCTCAGATCAGGAACTAATTATCTAAAGGGAGATAGCCTTTTTTATGATAGAAAAATCCGTTATGGCGAAGCTCTGAACAATGTCTCTGTTATCGATACTGCCGAAAACTTGTTAGCATACGGACATTTTGGATATTATTACGAAAGTCCACAAAGAGCAATGCTAACCGATAGTACATTAGTAGTATATGTTACCGATGGAGATAGTCTTTATATGCACTCCGACACTGTATATATTACTGTCGATACTGCCGATAACCGATTAATTAGAGCGTTTCGCAAAGTCCAGGTTTTTAAATCAGATATGCAAGCAAGATGCGACTCGCTCACGTTTATGTCAAGAGACTCTATAGCCGAAATGTTTTATGACCCAATACTATGGTCTGATAATAATCAAATTTTTGCTGACAAAATTACAGTGCACTTCGTTGATAACGAACCCGACATATTTTACCTTGATGGAAATGCTTTTACAATACAACAATATGACTCTATACATTATAATCAAATGAAAAGTCGAAAAATAATTGGATATATTGTTGAAAAGAAAATCCGAAAGGTAAAATTACTAAATGATTGTCAGACAATATATTTTGTTGTTGATGAAGAGATCGATGAAATAGTAGCTCTAAATAAAGTCGTAAGCAGTAATATGACAATATTTTTTGATGATAATAAAATTGAAAATATATGGTTCTACGACAAACCAGACGGAGAAACTATTCCAATAGAACAAATTACTAGCGAACAAGTTATTTTAAAAGATTTTAGATGGTTTGCTTATATTAGACCAAACGATAAAAATGAAATATTTATTTGGAAAGAACGATTGGAAAAAGAGGAAACTGAGTAATTTTTGTTTGAACCAGCTCTGTAATTTTAAATTGTAGTCAAATAAAAACCTTGTAAATAAATCAATCTTAATGTTAATTTTTTGTATATTTATACAAAATTTGCAAACATGGAAAAGAAACTTCTAGTAGGTGTGTTGGGTAATCCAGGTTCAGGTAAAACAACAACTTGGAAAACATTATTTCAAAGAAATGTACATACTGGTAAACATGTGAGATTTGTTATGATACATGATATGGAAATACCAGTATTCTTAATAAATAGAGCTCCGTTAGAAAGAAAGAAAAAATTGGAGTACATACTACCAGAAGAAAACCCCCAAATAGTTCTATCGTCATTCCTATATCATAAAGACGTTAAAAAAAACTTTGATTTTTTTATCGCAAAAGGATACGATTTATATATTATTTGGCTAAATCCAGGTTATTCTGATGCAAATGAAAAGGACTTGTTTTATAATGCAGGGATAATTAACTATTTATTAAGCAACGAAGCTTGTATATCTGTAAAAAGTAGTAAAAAAACACCCGAATTAAGGGTTAATGAGATTAAAAACTATATTTATTCATGGTATATCACAAATAACAAATAAATTTTAAACCTAATGTAAACAAGTGTTATGTGTATTTAGTAATTTAATATGCGTAGTTAATATAAATAAAGTAATTACACTTGCATTTCCAAATATATATATATACTTTTGAATTGTAAAAATAAGCAAATTGTTTAATTTAAAGTATCTTAATTATGGCAATAACTGGAGTACACAATATTGGAAAAGTCTTAGAACTAAAATTGGAGGCAGTAGGCATTATGTCTCTTGAAGATTTAACCGAACTCGGTGCCGAAGAGGCATTTCTGAGATTATTAGCAAATAACAAAAATACTAGTAGAAGTGTATTGTTTTCATTGGAGGGAGCTATTACTGGCGTAAGATGGCACGTTCTTGATGATAAACGAAAGGAAGAATTAGGCGAGTTTTATAACTCTGTTGTGAATTCTCGAAGATAGAACTGCAAAAATCTGACAAAACTCATAAATTAAATCTATTATAAAATGCAATTTTGAACTTTAATTGTATCTTATATTAGTTTTATGCAAAAAATTCAAAAACATCCTATATTACATGTGCCCGAAGATAATCTTGTTACTTTTAAGTATAAAGGTAAGGAGGTTAAAGGCAATAAAGGTTTTACAATAGCAGCTGCATTGCATCAAGCAGGTTATCCAGTACATAGTCATTCCTTAGACAACAGAAATAGATCGCTTGAGTGCGGCATTGGGAAATGTGGTGCTTGCGAAATGCTTGTTGATAACTGTATTAAACGCATTTGCATTACAAAAGTAGATGGTGTTAAGGAAGTTGACGAAATCCCGAAAGATTATACTCCAAAAATTGATGTTGACAATAACAAAAACGAACTTGCGATTTATAAAACAGATGTCGCGATTATTGGCTCTGGACCTGCAGGTCTTGCTGCTCGCAAAGTGTTAAATGAACATAATATTTCAAATATTGTAATAGATAATAATGACAAAATCGGTGGACAGTTCCTTATGCAAACTCATCAGTTTTTCTTTTTTGAAAAAGAAAAAAAATATGGTGGCATGAGAGGATTCGAAATAGCCGAAACACTTGCTGGGGAAAATCGCGATGGAATAATGCTCAATTCGGTCGTTTGGGATATACTAGAAGATAAAAAACTTGCTGCTAAAAACATTATTACAAATGAAATGTTTTATATTCAGTCGGAGCATTTAATTGTCGCTACTGGTGCAATACCGTTCATGCCAAGTTTCAAAAATGACGATGTGCCCGGTGTCTATACTGCTGCGGTAATTCAAAAAATGATGAACAGTGAGTTTACACTGCTTGGTAAAAATATTTTAACTGTCGGAGCTGGAAATATTGGATACTTGACCTCATATCAGTTGATGCAAGCAGGAGCAAAAGTCAAAGCAATTATTGAGGCGATGCCAAACGAAGGAGGATTCCCTGTTCAAGCAAATAGAGTTCGTAGATTAGGTATTCCTGTAATGACAGGCCATATTTTGTTAGAGGCTATCCCAAATGAAGATTATACTGGAATTATTGGAGCTGTAATTGCTGAGTCGGAGAATTTTAAACCTATTCCCGGAACAGAGCAAACTATAACAGATATTGATGCTATAAATATTTGTACTGGACTTGTTGCAGACGACCAATTGATGATTAAAGGAAGCTTACTCTTTGGCAGAAATGCTCACGCAATTGGCGATGCTCTGCGAATAGGCGAGGGGACAAGTGCTGTTTTGAGAGGTAAACAAGCTGCTTACGAAGTAATCGATAGTGTGGGATTACGATATAATTATAACGATTACCTTGCCTTATCAAAAGAATATATTGACTCGCAACAACACCCAACACGTGTGATTGAATCGCCATTTAAACCTTCGCGAGAAAGAGCAGAAGCTAAACCCTATGTGTTAATAGATTGCTTATATGGCTTTGCTTGTAATCCGTGCGAGTTTGCTTGTCCACACGGTGCAATTACAAAAACTTCAACAAGTACTGTACCTTACATCGATTTTGAAAAGTGTATAGGTTGCATGAAGTGTGTTTATCAATGTCCTGGACTAGCTATTTTTGGATATAATGAAAAGAAAAATTGGATATTTATGCCAATTGAGTATGAAGCTAACGAAGGAGAACAAGTCTTTTTAGTTGATAATAACGGTAGTAAAATTGGTAAAGGTGTTATCGAAAAGATTTTAAAAAAATCTAATAAAACTAATGTTGCACGTGTTAAAGCAAGTAATATTTCAGGTGAAAATTTAACTAAAGCACGTGGTTTTATTGTTAAAAAGAATTATCCTGAAGCTCTAAAAATTAGTAAATCTGAAACGACGCATTCTTCAGAAACTTATATTTGCCATTGTGATGATGTGAAACTCGACGAGATTCTAAATGTAATTGGCGACCGCAAATTTATATCTATTGATGAGATAAAACATACTACTCGTCTAGGGATGGGGGCTTGCCGTGGCAAAAGATGTATCAAGCGTCTTAAACAGACTATCGCCCCATATAATATCGAAATAGTTGGAGATGCAACACCTCGAGGTCCTCTTTCAAATCAAGTTTCGATGAGAGAATTGCTACCACACAGTTCCGAAAAAGTATATACAAATACTGCAAAAAAATCAAATACACGAATTAAAATTCAAACTCTTGTAGCTGGAGGTGGAATTGCAGGTTGTTCAGTTTTTAGATATATGGCAGAAGCAGGACTTAATCCTGTTTTAATCAATAAAGACAGAGGAGCATCATGGCGAAATATTGCTGGCGGACGCCCTGCTTTTTCTTTGCCTGCACTGGCTGATATTGCCATGAAAAACAAAGAGATATTCGAGGAATTACAGAATATTGGCAATATTGATTATAAACCTATCAGATATGTGAGTTTTGCTCACGATCAAGGTACATATAAATCGCTCGAGGCTTCAATAGATTGGTCTGATGCTTTTCTTGTTGATAAAAAAGACTTTGTAAAAGAAATATCTCCATTTTTTAATCCAAAGCTTAATACATATAATGCTGCTCTTATCACTCATGATTGTTGGCAAGCAACTCCTGGCAGGACTATTGATCTTATTAGAAAAATCGGATTGTCTAAAGGAGGACAAATACTTGAAGATTGTGAACTAATTGACCTCTACAAAGAAGGCAAAAATATTGTCGCACTCGTTAAAGACCATAAAGGTAATTACTTAGAGTATGAAACAGAACATTTTGTTAATGCCTTGGGCCCAACTGCTGATAAATTTGCAAAGAAATTAGGAATTAAAACTGGTTTATATCCTGTAAAACATCAGGCATTTATAACTCGTCGTTTACCATATCTTGGAAAAGATGCTAACACTTTAGATATGCTTATTGATAGACGGCAATACAATGGATTTTCGGCGGTTTACGGACAACAACTTGCAGAGACTGGTCAAATTATTGGCTGTGCTTCGCCAGCAGTTGATGCTATGCAAACTGATAAAGATTTACGCATAAACAGTAAGGAGTTTCTTGAAATCATTTCTGAAATATTTGTTGATTGGATCCCTCAGTTATCAAGTGTAGGTTTCCAAGCAGTTTGGTCGGGATATTATGTAGAACCAAGATATATTGTTGATGTTCAAAATGGACTACTAATTGGCTTACGCGGACATGGATTTATGTTGAGTCAATATTTAGCAAAACTCTATGTCGATAAATTAACTGGCAAAATTGTTCCCGATTATTTTAATGATCTTAGCTTAAATGGACCAGGCCTTTACGAAGCTACATTCAAATAATTGGTAGCAATACCATTGGAAGTATTCGTTTGCAATGAATCATCGAAGTGAATTTTATCTCCCGTAGATTAAGTTTTAAGCTAATCGCATTATTGCAATGCTGAGAATTGAGTCTAGCCGAGGTATTAACTTGTTATACACTCTTCTGTATTTGAAACGCTGCCTGTAATAAACAATAAATATTTGCTTAAACAAAAAAAGTCAAACATGTAATTTACCAAACCTGTGATGCAATTTGTCGAACTTCATCAAAAATGCTTTCTTTTTCCTTGTTACTAGCTTGCGAAATAGCTGTAAAATACTTGTGTTCAATCACCTGCATTCCGCAGAATCCAAAAATACAATCATGAGTTAGAGTGTTTAAAGCATCAATCCTTTTTTGATCTTTTAAAACATTTTTTGATCCAGTTGTATTAAATATGATAATTTTTTTGTCTGTTAGTTTTGGTATTGCAATATTTTGGTCAAATTTAAACGCATATCCTTGCACAAAAACTCTTTCGATATAACCTTTAAGAATAGCTGGCATTCCCGACCACCAAATGGGATATACAAAGCAAATAAGATCGGCCCACTGAATAAATTTTTGTTCATTCATAATGTCAATTGGAAAAATGTCCTTTTCAATTGCTTCAAGATCTTTTTTACTTAGTACAGGATTAAATTTTATTTCATAAAGGTCTCTTATAACAACATCGTGTCCGTTTTTATGAAATGTTTCAGCTAAAGTGTCTTTAATAGCTCCAGTAAAGCTTTCTTCTTTGTAGTTTGCGTATATAATAAGTGCTTTCATACTAATTGATTTTTTGCAAATTTAGCATATTTATGACAAAAAAACTAAGAAAAAGCCTAATAGTTATAAACAGGTTTAATAAAAAAGCCGCTTTGTTCTGCGGCTTTTAAATATTGAAGATGTATTGTTTTAAACTTATTTAAGATTGAGTTTTTTAGCTATGTTTTTTGGAATCGCATCTTTATGCACAACAATATTCATAGTTTTGTATTTAACAAAGCTTTCAGAAGCATAAAAATATCCGTCATAAATATTATTAGTATTCCATGAGTTTTTTACGTAATAATATTTAACTCCATTTTGATCTTTAGCTCTACCTGCGATGAGCATACCATGGTCATCAGTAGTTTGATAATTATCAAAAGCGATTTGTCTCATCTCTTGAGTAATTTCCTTTTCAGCCACTGGTTTCTCAAAATTATATAGTAGCTCGTCTTTTTCTCTTTTAGATAGTTCTTCCCATTTGGCTCTTTCAAGTCCATCAAGATCGGGACGTTCCTCTGCAGGCACAATAGCTACACCTTTTGTCCATTTAAAGCCTTTTTCACTCACATCCGAACCCCAAGCAGCAGAATATCCATTATTAATTGCATTATCAAGAATCTCCATTAACTCATCAAGCGGCACATTATATGCTGTTCCCCATAACCAGTTGTCAGGAATTTCGAGAATAAAGGGTTTATAAAAAGGATGGTGCGTATATGAAGTTAGGTTTACATAATTATCAGAATTAAAGTCTAGCTCTTTAGCAAAAGACATCGGTGTGTATTCTTTTCCGTCATAATTAAATTTTTCGGGGATTTCGCCAAGATACGCATCTAAGATTCCTTTATATCCTTTAAACCATGCTGTACTGAGTTTCTTATTTGGGTTTTTTATCACTGCATCAACATAGGCTTTTAACACTGCGTCAAGTTCGCCGTGTACGTGATTATCTTCTCCATATTCTAAACCTAGATAATTAACTTCAGGAACAATTCCAAAATTATCAATTACCCAAAATACATCATGAAAAGCTCCTCCACCACTAAAATTGGTTTCCCCATGCATTCTCACATATTTTTCTGCTTTGTGCTCATAAACTTTACGAACAATAAAAAGGTCAGATAAGTCAAAATCCCCTTTACCAAGTCTTAATAATTCTGCTTCCACTAGTCCTAAGCCACTATAACTCCAACAGGTGCCAGCTCGATATTGATCTCTAACTGATGTTACAGGAACTTCCTTTTCCATTGTAAATTGATAAACTGCCTTCTTTTCCTCTGTTTCTTGTGCTAATAAACTAAAAGCCATGAAAGAAAAGCTAATTAAACTGATTAAAAACAAATTTTTCTTCATAATTATAAATTTTTATTATTCCACAAATTTATAAATAGTTTTGCTAATAACCATAAGTTTTTGTACCAATATATTTTGTAGATGTAATAAGGTTAAATTTTTGCTACAAAATCAACTGGTCGAATGTGTGGATAATACTTATAGGTCAAACTTAATACTGAGACCGTCATAAGCAAGTTCGGTAAAATCGGGGAGGAGTGTGTTGATTTCGTTATGAAGCCCCATGTGATGAGCAATATGCGTAAAATATGCTTTGCGTGGACTACATTCATTTATTATTTTTAGAGATTCGTCTAATGAAAAATGTGAGATGTGCTTTTCTTTACGTAATGCGTTGATTACTAATGTTTTAGAACCAATTATCTTAAGCTTTTCTTCTTCCGAAATATAGTTTGCATCGGTTATATATGTTAGGTCGCCAATTCTAAAGCCTAAAATAGGTAAATTGTAGTGCATAGCTCTAATGGGGATTATTTTAATGTCCTTAATAAAAAAAGCCTCTTCGTCAATTGTATTAAGATTTAAACGGGGAATGCCAGGGTAATTTGAACCTGAAAAAACATAAGAATAATCGTTTCGTAAAGCAGCTTGTACTCGTCGCTCGGCGAAAATCTCCATGGGTTGCTTTGTGCTAAAATTAAAAGCTCTAACATCGTCTAACCCAGCAATATGGTCTTTGTGTTCATGTGTGAATATAATTGCATCAAGACTATCTACTTTTTCTTTTAGCATTTGTTGTCTAAAGTCAGGACCAGCATCAATAAGAATATTTGTATCGTTGATTTTGAGAAGTAGCGACGCTCTTAATCTTTTATCTTTAGGGTTTCGGGATTTACATACATCGCACTTACACCCGATTACGGGAACTCCTTGTGATGTACCACTTCCTAAAATAATTGCTTCCAAAATAAAAACTTTTGCACAAATTTACTTATTTTTCCGAGTTTTTATGACTTTTTATCCGAATATTTTGATTTAACTGGCTAAATATTTAATTTCAAATCTTGCATGAGGTCTTTATTATCATTTTATCGTGAAGAAAAAATGTTTAGTTTTGCAAAAACATATATTTGCATGATTTATAATAACATAAAACTGTATTTAATCCCCAATATAATAGGAGATGTCGATCCTAAACTCGTTGTGCCAGAAGGTTTGCCAGAGATTATTGAGAGTTTGCAACATTTTATAGTTGAGGATATTCGTAATGCTCGTAGATATTTACGAAAGTTAAGCAAAAATATAATTATTGATGACTTGCATTTTTATGAATTAAATAAGCATATTGATGATGTACAGATATCAACATACTTAGATGTTTGTAAAAAAGGTAATAATGTCGGTTTATTAAGTGAAGCTGGTTTGCCATGCATAGCAGATCCAGGTAGTGTAATCGTTAAAATGGCTCATCACAAGAGTATTAAAGTTGTTCCAATTACAGGACCATCTTCAATTTTTCTTGCTTTAATGGCTTCGGGACTTAATGGGCAAAATTTTGCTTTTAATGGATATTTGCCAGTTGATAGTAGTGCTAAAATCCGAAAACTCCGTGAATTAGAGCATAAATCTCAAAAAGAAGGACAAACGCAAATATTTATGGATACACCTTATCGTAATAATAAAATGTTAGACGATATTATTAGTAGTTTAAATCCAAATAATTATCTTTGCATTGCTGTAAATATTACTTGCGAGGACGAAATGATTGAAACTAAAAAAATATCTGATTGGGCAAGAACAAAACCCAACCTTCATAAAAAACCGTGCATTTTCATTATTTAAAACGGAACAAAAATGATTAATACAAACAAAATTTTAAAAATATTTATTCTAATCGCAGGTTTAACTGTGGTTGTTCTTACGTCAGGGCGAATTTTTGATAAAGATATTTTCTACAATCCAGAAAGTCCTCAAAATCAGACCGTTGTATTAACAGAACAAACCGCTTTTTTTACCGAAGTATGCGAAGACTTTTCATATTTTAAACACGATACTCTTACGGATTGCTATTACTTGTACAACTCAAAAAACAAACTTTCATGTTCAATATTGCTTACAATGCCATATTGTAAAGACATTAAAGGCTATGGGGGATGTGTGCCTTTTGCAATTGTTTTTAATCGAAACGATAAAATTAGAGAAATTGTTTTATTAGAAAATTCGGAAACTCCAAAGTGGATAGAGCAACTTAATGACAATAAATTCTTTGAAAATTGGAATGGACTCACTGCAGAAGAGGCGATTAACACAAAAATAGATGCTGTTAGCGGAGCAACATATACAAGTGTTGCGGTTATCGAATCATGCAAACACCGATTGTCGATGTTTACTAAAATCGAAGCCGATAAATCAAAAATGAACTGGGTAAACATACTTGGAATTATAGCATCATTTCTTTTTTTGATATTTGCTGTATATAGTTTCTTAATGCCCCAAAAAACTAATAGGTTTAGGATTTTCTTGCTTATTGCCTCTGTTGGGATTCTTGGGTTTTGGCAAGGCGATTTTCTTAGTCTTGCTTTATTTGACAAATGGTTGATAGGAGGGGTTAAAATTTGGTCTCACATCGTTTTGATTGTTGTCCTGATATTAACAATTTTATTGCCACTTATAACTAATAAAGCATTTTATTGTCAGTTTGTTTGCCCATTTGGAGCAGCTCAAGAACTTGTAGGAAAACTGAATAAACGAAAAATAACCTTTAGCCAAACTGTACGAAAACTATTAACTAAAATTAGATTTTTAGTTTTATTTATACTTTTTGTTATGTTGGTAGTCGCAGTTGATTTTAGTTTAGAAGATTTTGAACCATTTTCTGCTTTTAGCTACAAATTCGCCTCCGCATCAACACTAATATTAGCCTTGGTTATGCTGTTTTTATCAATATTTATTAATAAACCTTGGTGTCGTTTCTTTTGTCCAACTGGAGGTTTAATAAGTCTATTATATGTAAAATCTAATAAAGCAGAAGCAAAAAAAATTAGCGTATCGCTTTTATTAAATATTATTTTTGGATTAACAATATTGGTTTTAATCTATTTTAATTTTGTAAAGCCAGATAATGCAACAGAAGTCAAAACAAATAATGAAACTATTATTATGAATAATACACTCGAAGTAATACATAATCGCAAGTCAGTTCGTAATTTTACTGATGAGCCAGTAACAAAAGAACAATTAGAAACTATTGTAAAAGCTGGTATGGCAGCCCCAAGTGCTCGTAATTTGCAACCATGGGCGTTTGTTGTTGTAACAGAGCGACAAAAATTAGACGACCTAGCAAACGCATTACCTTATGCTAAAATGCTTTTGCAAGCACAAGCTGCAATTGTTGTTTGTGGTGATATGAACAAAGCTGCAACAGAAGTTGATAGTGCTTACTGGGTACAAGATTGTTCTGCTGCAACTCAAAATATCTTACTCGCTGTAGAAGCACTTAAACTTGGTGCTGTCTGGACTGCCACATTCCCGTATCAGGAAAGAATGAATCCAGTAATTGAAATACTTAGCTTGCCCGATAATATAAGACCTTTAAATGTAATTCCAATTGGCCTGCCAACAGGGGAGGACAAACCGAAAAATAAATGGAAACCCGAAAATGTACACTGGGAAAAATGGTAATGCTGATTAAATGTCTTTTATAAATAATTTTCGGTAAGAGTATCTAAGTTCTTAAAAGAATGTGAAGTTGATTTTG
>CAYNKH010000096.1:0-11002 GCA_964397745.1 uncultured Bacteroidales bacterium
AAACAGTATCTCCAATATCAAAGACATCTAAGCCAAAAATAGCTACAATTTCACCAGCTTCAATCAGTTTTTTTGTTTTTACTTTAGCTAGTCCTTCAAAAAGATACAACTCTTTGATAGTAGCTTTAGAAATTGTTCCGTCTCTTTTTGCTACCGAGACATTTGTACCAGCTTGTATTGACCCTCGTGTTATTTTACCAACCGCTATCCTACCAGTATAAGACGAATAATCTAAGCTAGTAATTCTCATTTGCAAGCTTCCGACAGGATAAATGTTTGGTTTAATTGTATCAAGAATAACGTCAAGAAGATGACTAACATCTGCTGTTGGTTTATCAAATTCGGGTCCCATCCAGGCATGCTTTGCCGAACCATAAACAGTTGGGAAATCTAACTGATCTTCGGTAGCTTCAAGCGAGAACATCAAATCAAAGACTTTTTCTTGAGTAAGTTCTGGATTACAATTTGGTTTATCAACTTTGTTTATTACGACAATTGGCTTTAAGCCAAGCTCTAATGCCTTTTGCAATACAAATCGAGTTTGCGGCATTGGTCCTTCAAAAGCATCAACTATAAGTAGAACTCCGTCAGCCATATTTAATACTCTCTCAACTTCTCCCCCAAAATCTGAGTGGCCAGGAGTATCGATAATATTAATTTTTGTTTCTTTATATCTGACAGATACATTTTTTGACAATATGGTAATCCCTCTTTCTCGTTCTAAATCATTACTGTCAAGAATAAGTTCTCCTGGATTTTGATTGTCTCTAAAAGTTTGAACCTGATGTAAAATCCTGTCAACTAAAGTGGTTTTACCATGATCAACGTGTGCGATTATTGCTATATTTCTAATATCTTCCATTAAAATAATTAAGTCCGCAAAAGTAATAAAGTTTTACGGACTAAATGATGTTTTTTAATGTTTGACTAAAAATAAAAATAAAAAACCAAAATCAAGACAAAAATGATTTAAATGGATTGCCGTTTATTTCACGGTTTTATGTACAAATGTACCATTAACTCTTACAATGCCAATCATCTCATTTTCAGGCTTTTCATTATTGAGGTTTATTGTACCACAAATAGCGTCTTTCCCAATATATTCAATAGTAACGCCACCCTGTTTAGGCATTCCAGAAATCCAATTAAACCAAACCGTACCATAGACAGTGTTTAAAGTAATGCGGCTCCATTTACCTGTTTCGTATTCGTGATATCCATAATATCCCGATTCAAGCTTTTCGCCCTTTCGAGCATTAATTTCAATATTGATATCCATTTGCTCTTGTGTTCTTGCTCCAACAAGTTTCATTGGATCGTAGTTCGAAAGTCTTAGAGTTATGGTAGAATCATTAATCCATTTATAATCGGAGCTTACAACGTTAAATTCAGGAGTGCTGTAAACCAATGTATCTGACATTGAATAATAATAATCCTGTACACTTACTGCAATAGTATTTTCTACCTCACAAATAACTTCTTCTTCGTTTTCACTATTGTCATTTTTAGCACTATTACAGGCAAACAACACAAAAGTTAAAATTAAACCTAATAATAAATATTTCCTTTTCATAATTCTTTATTTTAATTAACCACAATTTTTGTTGCAATATATTACATATCTTGTAAAAAATAACTATCGACTACAAATATTTTTATACGGACAAAATCCACAATTATCCAAATTTGTTGTTTGAGTAAACTCAATATCTTTATTTAACATTTCCTCAAACACATCTCGCAAAGCAGATTTTAATTCATCTTTAAGTTCTGTATCAAAAACATTTATTGTTTTTCGATTTATTTTAACACGATAATCGAAGTTTCCATCCAAATTATTGACATTTATTATTCCTGGACATATCGCAAGATTACTATCTTTTCCATACATTAAAACATATAATAATATCTGCGTAATCATTCCTTTATCATATTTTCTATCGGGTTCAAAAAGATCACTTATAGATTTGCAATTAGTATTTGTTTTACCAGTTTTATAATCTAAAACACGATAGATCTCACCTTGTCTGTCAACTCGGTCAATATCTCCTTTAATATTAACAGCAAAATTTAATGATGGCAAATCAAGTTTAAAATCATTTTGCTCTTCTAATTCAATAATTGTGAGAGGCAAATTTTTCTTATCGTATCTTAGAGTTAGTTTTACATATTTTTTGATAATCTCAACAATTATTTTGTTCTCAAATTCATCTATTTCATTTTCCGATTTAAAGTCAAAAACCGTTCTAATAGCTGCTCGCATTTGAGTATTTATAAAAGCGTCATCAAAGTCATCAAAATCTCTATCAATTAGGTCTTTACCAATAAATGGAGCATAAACATTTTGCATAATTTGATGAAAAAGACTTCCAAAAAATGCAGCTTCTTCTTCTTCTTCGAGTTTATCGGGTTCTTTAATTTTCTCGATATAATGTAGATAATATTGAAATTTGCAATCTAAATATTTATTTATCGCTGTAGGACTAACTCCAGAGCTAAGATGCTCTCTAATTTTTTGAATTACTCTTTCGCTTTTTTGTCCAACATTTATTTTGCCAGAGTCTATTCCAATTTTATAGGCTCGACTAACAAATTTTATATCTTGTTTTAGTTCATATTTTATTTGCGAAATAAAACGGGATGCCTCCGATGCACCCTCTCCCGACTGAGAGCTATAAATAATTTTAATTTCTTTTGATCTTTGCAAAAGTCTGTAAAAATAATAGGCAAAAATACTGTCTTTAAATTCGATTGATGGCAACTCGTAGAATTTGCGTAAATTATATGGAATCAAACTTTGACTTACAGAGGTTTTAGGAAAAACACCTTCATTTAACGACAACATTATCACTCTATCGAAATCTAAGGAACGAGTTTCAAGAAATCCGAGAATTTGCAAACCATTTAAAGGTTCTCCTTGAAAAGCTAAATTTAAACTACGCATAAAATTATTTACAAGCTTTAAATAGATATTATTTGATTCAAATTGAATGTGTTCATTACTAATGCAATCTTTTAAAGCTATCAGCCTTGCAAGAATTCGGTTTAGAAACTCTGCTTCCAAAATAAAATCATCAGAAGAAGATATTTTGGCTAAAATTTGAGAGCAAATCTCTGGTAAATATGTTGCAAATAAACTAAGACTATCATTTTTTGGGTAAAAAATCAACTCTAATATTTCACTATCTTCAAATTCCTCTGCATCAACATATATAGTTTTTTCTTTTGTAATTTTATTTTTTAACTCTACAGCTTTGCTCCCATCAATAAGCTTAATAAAGCTATGATTTAAAATTGCAAAAACATCTTTAAAATAAAATTTAGTACTGTCAGATTGAGTTCTATATCGTTGTTGCAACATCATCAAATGGTTTACAAAAGCGGCCGACATAGTATTTTTAACAGGGAATCCCATAGACACATTGTATGCCTCTATACTTTCAGGGATTGAATACATCAAAGGAATTAGAAGATTTTCGTCTCCAAGTACAATTGCCGTTTTTTGTAAGTCAAAGTCATCTTCTTTTTGCCATTTGTTGAGAATTTCGGGAATAAGTTTTACCTGACTTATTGGAGAAGGAGCCATTATTACTTCAATATCTTTAGGAGTATTATTGATATAATCAACTATTCCGATATTCGAATATGGTGGATATTTGCGTATGTTTTCTCGAATAAACCTGCCAGCTTCTTGATATTTATCTTTAAGATAATATTGGTCTGCATCCCAGAAAAACTGCGTATTTGAACTCGATTTTATTACATTAAGTAATTGTTTCTCACATTTATTTAAAGCATTAAATCCGACAACAACATAATCGGGCGAGTTGAAACTTATTGTAGAAATTGACTCTGCAACATCTTTGTAAATCATGCCTTGATAGGCGATATTATCCTTGCGTAATTCTTGTTTAAAATCTGAATAAATGTTAAACATTGCTTGCCACAATTCCAAAAAACTCTGTTTATGGGTGCTAATTTTCGCCTGATTTACATTATACCAGAATTTTTTTATGATTTCGATAGCTTCTTCCTCGTAACCATCAAATTTTTGGTCTATTTCTTTGATGTCAACAATAGTGTCGAACATCTTTTGGGCATCGACAAGATATTTATCAATATCATCAAAATCATTCAATATTATTTCGCCCCAATAATAAAAATCGTCGAAGCTTTCGTTAGATCCAGTATGCTTAATAAAAGATTTATACAATTTATAAATTAGCGTAATATCCTCGGCTGCAATAAGTTCGGAATTATCATAAAAAATATCTTGTATCGGAGTTATTTTCGGAAGCCAAATTGTTTTATCGGTAAGCTGAGTTAAATATTTTCGTAAAAACAAGCCTGTTCTACGATTTGGGACAATTATTTCAAGTTCTCTTATATTTGGAAATTCTTTTAAAATATGTTCAGCGACTTCTGTCAAAAAACTTTTCATATCATATATTTTTATTTATTAAATAAAAATCCGCTAAAGCAATTGCAGTAATAGCTTCAGCAATAACTGGCACTCTTAAAGCATAACAAGCATCATGTCGCCCTTTAATCTTTAACTCGCCCATTTTGTTAGTTTTAAAATTAAATGTAGTCTGTGCCTTGCTAATGCTTGACGACGGTTTAAAATACAATCTGAAATAAATTGTATTTCCGTTTGAAATTCCACCATTTATTCCGCCTGAATTATTTGTTGCAGTAGTTCCATTTTTATCAATAAAAACATCATTAAACTCTGAGCCTTTGGATTTTGCAGCGTTTAATCCTTCGCCAAACTCAATTGCTTTAAGTCCAGGAATTGCAAAAGCAAGATGAGAAATTACAGATTCGACCGAATCAAAAAATGGTTCTCCATAACCAGCTTTTACATTTGTAGCCTCACATTCGATAATTCCACCAATAGAATCGCCTTGTTCTATTGCAATTTTTACAGCTTTTTCGATTTCCTTACTTCCTCCAGCTTCGATAAGTTTTGCTTGAATTTTAATATTTTGCAATATCTTTTTTGCAATCACTCCAGCTACAAGCAATGGCAATGTTAGACGACCCGAAAAATGTCCGCCTCCAAGTGGATTATTAAACCCATTATATTTTATATTTGCAGTAAAATCAGCATGTCCGGGACGATAAAACCCATCAAAATTATAATCTTCGGAGATAATATTATTATTAAAAAATGCTATTGCAATTGGCGTTCCTGTTGTAAAACCATTATAAATACCACTTTTAATAAGCGGTTTGTCGGATTCTACTCTATCTGTTGTTCCAACTTGCCCTGGAGTGCGGCGTGCAATATCTTTTTCAAAATCATCTATTGATAATTTAATCCCAGAAGGACATCCGTCAATAATCACACCCACCTCTTCTCCATGCGATTCGCCATAAATACTAATTTTAAGTTTGCTGCCAAACGAATTCATCTGTTTTAAGTTTTAAACAAATGTAGAAAAAAAATCGGAAATAAATCAATGGGGTTTTATTATTGTTTGATATTGCCCAGATATTTATTATTAACCTCTGTATATCAATACTTTTCGAATTAGTTTAAGATAGAATTGTTTTGCATACTGTTAGCAAAAAATTTGATTTATGTTCAATATAGTTTCCTTAAGCTTAGGAGTTTGAAGGTGGTTATTAATAAAAATGTTTATGTCCTAACGGACAAAGTAAAAATGATACTATGATTATTTTTATTAACATTAAAGCCCTATGGGCTAACAGGTTATAAAAGAGAAGATAAAAATTTTGTCCGTTAGGACATATATATATATCAATAAAAACAGATAACTCTTAAAATATTTTGTCTGTAGGTCATATACAATTGAAATTAAAACAAATGTTTGTGTTTCTTTGACAAGCTTAAAATTTCAAATTAAAAAAATATCAAGTCATTTAAATCTGTTATTTTCACTCAAAATTTTAAAACAAACATATAAATACATCTCAAAACAAATGTCTAAAAGGCACTAACAAAGCTTCAATTATTTTTAGGAACCGAGATCTCTTTTTCCAATCTTCATAATCAAATGGTTCACAATCTCTTATTGTTTCATCTAAGTGTGATTTTAATAAATTTACGATTTCTTTTTGTTCGCCATCAATATTTATCTCGTGCATAAATTGCATACTGCGATAATCAAAATTACTGGAACCTGTTAAAAAGTACTTATTATCCACCAAAAAAACTTTAGCATGCAGATTATCAGGCATGTATAGTAAGATAGAAATATTTTTCTTGTGATATTTTCCAAGATATCTATTTCGTAAAATATCAAAAAGCATCACATCAGAATGTCGGGGCATTAAAATTTTAATTTTCACTCCTCTTTCGGCCGCTTTATAAATGCTTTTGCGTAATAAACTTGCAGGAAGAAAATATGGAGTTTCGATAATGATTTCTTCTTTTGCAAAGTTGATAGCATCTATATATGCTTGGCGAACAGGCTGTTGAAATGTTCCTGGCACATCTCGAATTATATTTATTCCGTTTTTAGATATTTTTTCGGTGCTAACACGCTTATTTTGATAAACCTTATTCGACATTTTAAAATCATCCTCAATAATTTTCACAAACTCATTAGCAATATTACCCGTTATACGCAAGGCGGACTCACGCCAATTAAGACAATATGTTGTAATGTTTAAGGAACCTATATAAGAAATATTATTATCGATAATCAGCAATTTACGATGATTACGTCTGTGATTTCTTGAAAAAATATCAAAACTAAATTTTATTTTTTGGAAGAATTTTACTTTAGCACCTAAATCAATCATTTCTCTAAAAAACGACTCATTTACCCCAGTTCCCCACGAATCTATAAGCACCACAATCTTAACACCGTCTTTTATTTTTCTGTTCAGAGCTGTCCTAAACCTCTTTCCAATATAATCATTTGCAAATCTAAATGTTTGTAAATAAATACTATGCTGAGCGGCCATAATATCATCAATCATCTTTGAAAACAAACTTAGTGGGTCATCATAAAGTTGATATTTGGCAAACTCATTCATTTAATTTAAATAAAATTACTTTTTTCAATATCCTTTACAAATATACAAAAATCTTTGTAGAAATTAGGATATGATTTTGTTACACATTTTTTATTTTTGATAATAGAATCATAATTTGTTGAAATACTAAAAATAGATAAAGCCATTGCAATACGGTGGTCATTATGAGAATCAAAATCGGTTTGTTTAATTTCTTTTGCAGGATTTACATGTATTTTATCATTCAATATTTCGATTGATATACCAGCTTTTTCTAATTCTGTTTTCATAACTTCGGCTCTGGAACTTTCTTTATGCTTTAATCTATTTGCACCTAAAATCACACTTTGTTCATCTGCAAAACAAGCCAAAACTATTGCAATAGGAATAATATCTGGGCAATTTGTAGCATCAAAGTTAAAGGCAACAATTTTTGATTTATTAACAGTGATTTTATTATCCTCAATTTGATATTTTACATTTGCAAGATCAAATATTTTTAAAATGTTTTTGTCTGCTTGCTTTGAGTCTATTAACAAACCGCTAATTTCTATATTTCCAAAAATTGCTGCGGCGACTAAAAAATTTGCTGCTCCACTCCAATCGCTTTCAATTGTGTATGTTCCAGCAATATATGACTGATTTCCAGTAATATTTATTATTAAATTTCCAGATTTATCTGTAATAATATTAGATTTCACACCTGTATCAGCCATAATTTGCTGTGTAAGATAAATATACGACAAACTTACAGGATTATGCACAATTAACTCGGAATTGCCTGACATAACTGGCAAAGCCATCATTAATCCACTAATAAGTTGTGATGATTTACTGCCATCAATATTATAAGTTCCAGATTTTAATTGAGCATTTTCAAAATTAATTGGCAAATGCTTTTTGTTATCAACAATGCAACCCATTTGCTTAAAAACATAAAAATCTGTCGCAATAGGACGGCTAAGCAAACTACCGCTGCCTGTGAGCGTAAAATGATTCTTAAATAAACATGAAACTGGAGCAAACAATCTCGCATTCATTGCTGATTCGCCACAATTAATCACGTTAGAATCGGACACTGCGACAGGTCTAAGTATCAAGCCATTATTTGTCTCAGTAATTTCAAATCCTATTTTTTTTACGATTTCTCGTGCAGCTATAACATCATCGCAATTACCAGAATTTTTCAAAATACATTCGCCACGTGATAAAAGTGCAGCGACAAGAAGTCTTTGTTCGTAGCTCTTTGAAGATGGTGCAGGTATCATCGTGGTTTTAGTATTCATTTTAACAAATTCTTTATTTCATCAATTTTCAAATTTATAAATTCTGGTTTGCCAATATCTGTAATCATAACAAGTTTGATTAAATCTAAATTTTTCTTTTTATCTCCTTCCAAAATTTTAAAATGTTCATCACTTAGTATTATATCTTCAGTAAATCCAAATTTTGTAAAGAGTTTTAAAATATTGTTTTGAGAATCTGAACTTAAAAGACCTTTTTTTACTGCCAATTTCAAAGCGATTCTCATTCCATAAACAACTGCTATTCCGTGTGGGATATTTTCGATTTTCTCAATACAATGTCCAAAGCTATGCCCAAAATTTAAAATTTGTCTAAAACCTTTATCAAAAGGGTCTTTTGCAACAATATCAGATTTTGTTTTAACGCATTGATTTATCACAACATTGAGTGAGTTTTGATTTTTAGCAAGAATTTGTTCAACATTTTGATTAAGATAATTAAACAGCTCATTTTTACTTTGAATTACCGCATATTTTAACACTTCACCCAATCCGCTTTTATATTCATTATCTAGTAAAGTTTTAAGCAAAATCGGATCACAAATAACAAACTCTGGATTATTAAAGCAGCCAATATAGTTTTTATAATTACCAAAATCGACGCCATTTTTTCCGCCAATTGCGGCGTCTATCTGAGCCAATAAACTCGAAGCAATAAATCCAAAACTAAGCCCACGCATAAAAACACTTGCAGCAAATCCAGTAATATCACAAATTACACCTCCACCAAATCCAAGAATAAATGAATTTCTATCAAGATTAAGTTTAACAAATTCAGAAATTAAAAGCTCAACTGTTTTTAGGTTTTTTGTGTCCTCTCCGCTTGGTAAAATAATCTTATCAAAACCTTCAAAAACCTGAGGATATAAACGAAAAAGATTTTCATCACTAATAATAATAGTTCGTCGATTATTGAGAAGTTGTTTAAACTCAATTGCTGGCAATCCAATTTTGATATCGGAATTGCTTATATAATTATGAGTGTTATTATTCATCGGCACAATTTTTCAAGCTAAATATTTCGTATTTATTTTTAGAATAAGCAAGCGATGCAGCATTATAGTGCCACCACTCAGTTTTTGAGACGTAAAAACCTGCATCAGCCATAATACTCATTAACAAATTTCGATTTTGATATTGTTGTTCGCTTAAATCACCATTTTGATAAAAATATTCGGTTTTATTAGGATAAGCAAGTTCCCCAAAATAATCGAATTCCGTTCCCATATCCAGCACATTTCCGGCATCATCAATAATACTGATATCGAGAGCCATTCCGAAATTATGAATAGAGCCTTTTGCTGGATTTGCAACATACCAATGTTTGATATTTTGTGGAACGCCCACCGAATCCCACATAAGTTGTTGAGCCTCAAGACTTCGCACCGCATCAAACACAATAAAAGTATATCCGAGTTTTTTATTTTGCAAGATTTGATATGCGTTTTGTAATTTTATAAGACATTCATTTTGGACAAAAGCATTAGTGATATCGCCATAAAAATCAATTCCAATAAAATTATCAGTTGTAGAATATTTTAAATCAATAATTAAATTAGGTAAAGAATCTTTAATATTAACCAAACCCATTGATTTCAAACATTTTTCGGCTTTACTTTCAGGTTTAATTTTGGGAGTAACAACTAAATTTTGCTCAACAGTTTTTACTTGATTACCGCTTGATTGTTTTGATTGACAATCATAAAAACAACTTGAAAGCCCCAAAATAATCAGTAATATATGTACTTGTTTTGACATAAAATATATCTTTGTGAAATAATGTCAATATTTAGTTAAATAAAAATCAAAAATAATGAAAAGAACGGTATTATTAGCAATTAGTTTGTTGTTATTATCAACACAGCTCAGTTTTTCGCAGACCAAAGAACTTACAATAGACGATGCAATTGTTGGTGTTTGGCGAGAATATTATCCAGAACGCATAAGATCTGCACAATTTAGACCTGACACAAAAATGTTTACTTATATTGAGGATACAGTTCTTGTTGAAAAATCAATGAACTTAAAAAAAGAAACAAAATTAATTGATTTGGCTAAGATAAACTCAGTTTTGCTTGATGCAGACAAAAAAGAATTGCGACATTTCCCTTCATATACTTGGGAAAATAAAGATGTAATTCGTTTTAATAATAGCAGTGATATCGTTTATTTTAATGTTAAAAAGAATGAAATTGAGCAATATTTCACATTAGGAGAAACTGCTGAAAACATGGATTTATGCGATGCTAACTCAATGATTGCATACACTATCGACAATAATTTATCAATAATAGATTCCAAAGGAAAGGTAACTTCTGTTAGTTCTGAAAGGGATAAAGGTATTGTTTATGGACAAACTGTATCTCGCAACGAATTTGGCATTGAAAAAGGAACATTTTGGTCTCCAGACGGCAATTTTCTTGCATTTTATCGCAAAGATGAATCAATGGTAACAGATTATCCTATTGTAGATGCAGATAAGAGAATTGCAGAGCCTGCACCAGTAAAATATTGCATGGCTGGAATGAAAAGTGAAGAAATTACTCTTGGAATATATAATATTTCAAATGGTAAAATCAATTATATCGAAACAGGTGAACCAGTTGAACAATTTTTGACAAATATTGCTTGGACACCTGACGAAAAATCTATTCTGATAGCAGTTTTAAATCGTGAGCAAAACCACATGAAATTAAATCAGTATAATA
>CAYNKH010000097.1:0-10891 GCA_964397745.1 uncultured Bacteroidales bacterium
TCGCTTGCATCGCCACATTCATTTTTTGCACTAACTTTTATAATGTGCTTACCAATATTAAGTTTAAAATTGGCTTTAAGCTGACCAGTATTTTCATTGAAATCAAAAGAAAATGTCTGTTTATTATCAATACTAACAGTGATTGCCGATTTGTCATTAACATTTAAAATAAGAGCCTCTAGTTGATATATTGAGTTTTCCTGATCTATTTCAGAAACGGAGAGTTTTATTTCAGGAAAGATATCGGGTTCAGCAACAATTATCTCAACAGACTTATTATCTCTACCACATTCATTATTCACAGTAATATTGATTAAATGAGTTCCAGGTTTTAGATTTAGGTCTGCTTTTATCTCATAGGTATTAGGATTAAAACTAAAATTATTATTTAAGTTATCGTCAATATTAAATGTAATATTTGATTTATTTTCAATATTTATTACAGACCCTGTAAGAGAATGAGTATAATCGATTTGTGAAGATTCATTAATAACGAACTCCACTTCGGGCTTATAGCAAGGTTTTTTCACTATTACTTGAATCGTTTCTTTATCCTCGCCACAATTTGTATGAGCTGTAACAGTAATAGTGTGAGTACCTGGCTTAAAATCATATTGAGAATTTATTTGACCATTGTTTGCATCAAATCTAAAATAGGTATCAGCAACACCATCAACAGCAACACTAATTTCAGAACCCCTATCAACGTTAGATATTATTCCACTAAGCTCATGTGTTACATAATTTGAATTTGCTTCTGCGACTGAGATACTAACAACAGGTTCAATACAAGGAGGTTCTGGCGTTGATGCATAACCCAAATCCCACTTAAAAAGCAAACCAGTATAATGATTTTTATCAAGCTGCGAATTAGTATTCTCAATACCATCGATGTTTGCCCCAATAATTGAATTTCCCTCTTCAAGGAAATAGTTTGTTTTATGCTCAATTCCGAGGGAGAAATGCGGGGTAAACTGGTACCCTATGTATAAACCTAAGGTAGGTGTTAAGCAAACATGATTTATGCCAGCAGTTTCAAAATTATTATCAGAAAGATTTTTTAAATCCTCATGTATTTGAGAACGGCTATTATCGTCATTGGGGTTAATAACATTATAATCATAAGGATTTGTTTTATCCAACAGGTCAAATTTAGTTCTATTATGAGTGAGACCACCTCCACCAAAAGCACTTAAAATAATGCCAGTAGTTTCAAGCAAGCGATTAGCTGTAAAAACAAATTCAATGTCATAATTGAAATGGGTGTATTTAACATTATCATAAGTATCTGCATCATTGATTCTATCGTCAAAAGCGGTATTTTGTCCTCCTAAAAGTCTAAATCTCCAGTCGAGACGTAAAACTGCATTTTGCTTTTGGTAAATGGAGTGTCCAAAAAATAAATTAGCTCCACCGCCAGAAAAATTACGCAACTCACTTGACTGATATGATCCTCCAAAACCAAAGCCAATGTCCCAGCCACTATCTTTAGTGTAGTCAATCATTTGTGCAAACATCGAGCTAGTCATTAGTAAAAATGCTGGTAATAAGATAAATAATTTTAGATTTTTTTTCATGATTTTTAATTATAAGTTGTTGCTTAATTTTAATTTTGCACGATAAACCAATTCTTATGCCAAAAACTATAAAATCTAAAAATAAGCATCTCAAAAAAAGCACAAAATCCGCAAAAAAACTCTAAAAACACCTAAATTTAGCACACAGTAATGTAATCATAAAATGCTTCTTCTACATTAATTATTTTTAGTTTCTTCAACGATAAAAAATTATCTGTTATCCAATACAACATATTATAATTAAATTGATATTAACTTTGCAGCATGGAAAAAATCTTTGAGCAAATATTAATTTTATCAATAATGACTGTGATTGGGGTCATAGCTTTTAAACTTAAAGCTATAACTCGAGAAAATGCAAATGGTCTTGTAAAAGTTATTATGAAAATAACCTTACCATTATTAATTTTCACAACATTTGCTGGAACAGAGCTTACTGACGAAATTCTGATAAGTTTTCCTTTTGTGTTTTTCTCCTCTTTCTTTATAGTTTTTATTTTGTATTTGTTAAGTAAACTAAGTGCAAAAACTTTAAAATTAGACAAAGAAAATACAGCTCTCCACAATGTTCATACAATGTTTGGCAATGTGGTCTTTTTAGGGTTTCCACTTCTTGATGCTTTATTGCCAGGAGGCGAAGGTTTGATTTATGCAACAATTTTTCAGTTGGGACACGATACTTTAATGTGGACTTGGGGCATATTTATTCTAAATTCAGGAGCACCGAAAAAGACAAACAACAAACTAAAACATTTAATTAATCCAACAACAATATCTTTTATTTTAGGACTAATTTTCTTAATTGCAAAAATAAAAATACCTAATTTAATATTTACTCCTTTAAGTAATATTGGGCACACTACCATTTATTTATCTATGATTTATGTTGGAGTAGTTTTAGCTGCGGTTAAACTAAAATCATTAGTCTCAAACTTACGATCCTATGTTTTGAGTTTTAATAAACTTATTTTAGGTCCGATAGTATTACTTGCTGGATTTTATTTACTAAAACATACTGGCGTAAATATACCACAAAAAGCTGTAATTTCTAGTGTAATGCAGGCAGCTATGCCATGTATGATAATAATATCTGTGCTTGCAGAAGAAATGGGACTAAATTCTAAACAAGCGGTTGAAAACATTTTTGTTACCTCAATACTTTCAATGGGAAGTTTACCACTAATTTATTGGGTGCTTACGATTGTATTTTAAGAAGGAAGAGTGTGACATCTAGGTAATAAAACAATAACCCTCATTATCCATTTATGGAATTAGCTTTATACAGATATGAATATGTGCAAAGACATTTTAAAGCATACCAACAATTGAACATAAGACATCAATTGTTTTTTCGTTCAACCATACATATATAGCCGCTTATACAGGAATTTTTAATTCTTCGATAAACGGCCAAGCCCTCATCGAAGATAATAGTGCGGGAGAAAAGAATAGCCATGCAGATAACTGTGAACCGGATTTCCTGTTAGTTATTATATTTTCTATTCATTTTCTTCTATTATTTGATCAGGTGTTTCTGGGATATTGTATTTACGTATTGCTCCTCCCACAATATCTTCGAATGCACAATATGTCATACAAAGTGTTGCTGGTGCGGTAAAAATAACTCCCACTCCACAAGCCAGAACTCCACCTAAATTTATTAAGAAAATAATTAAAAAGAACTTAAAAAAGCTCCACCAATCTTTACCTACAATTTTTTTACTAATTTCCATCGCAGGCCAAAAATCGTAACCTAAAAACACTACTAACAAATTGGAAAGAGAAAAACTAACGCTTAAATAAATCCCTGGAATTATTAAGAATAATAAACCTATCATTACAAGCACACCTGTAACAATACTCAATAATAAAAGAGGCAGGAAAAACTTAAATCCGTCAAAAAACCTATTAAAGTCTGGCTTTTTATTCATTAAAATATCATTTGCAACAAGTAGCACTCCAGCTATAAACGCAGGCTGAATTAAATTTGTTATAAAACCCGAATAGCTGCCCAATATATAATTAAGCACAACAAAAAGCCCAAACATTGCCGCAAAAAATCCTACAAAACCTCCCATTCCTTTCTTAAACAAGTCTAAACCCTCCTCTATATATTGCTTTGATTTAAACTCATACCCCTCATCAATCAGTTTTTGTATTGCGTAATCGTAATTAGTCATGTTAAAAGTTTTATAATAATTAGCTATTCTGGTTTAAATCAAATATTTCAGAGTTTCCTTTAATAAGACTTTCCAACTTTTTTGAAGGAGATGCTATAAAAGGAATGTCAAAATATTTCCCCCAGTTTTTATCAATTTTTGAAATTGTTTTTTTATCCATTGATACAATATTTGGCCAAGGTCTATTAAAGCCATCCTTATTTTTAGTTTTAACGCCAGCGTCTATAATTAAACAGTTATTTACAACTTCACAATCATGCGAAGGGTCAATATTATTAAGTACATACCAAGCGTATAAAAAAGGATTATCAAAACTCACAAAGCTATCAATTATTGCAATAATTTTGCAGCCTTCTATTTTATTATTTTCAATAATTGACTTGGCATATTTTAAAAAACTCTCATCATTATTATCTGCCCCAATAATAATTAGATTTTGATTATTATATTTTATGTTTGCGATTTGTTCGTTCAGACTTATCTGATTAAATTCGTTTATATTTTCTTCGCTGGCATCAATTAATAATTTACCACTGTATGTATATTGATAAGCGGAATGATCCAACACATCAGAAGGACCTTTACCAATTATTATATCATTTTCCGGAATTATATTTCGACAAATAGCATCAAAAACTTCGTTGTCGTTATGAATATCAATACCTTCGTTAAAACAAATTAAAACTTTTGAAAACATCATTTGCCCCGCACCCAATAGAGCGTTCATAATCTTAAAACTTTGCCCTCGATATGTGTTTTTTGCTTTGATTAAAACCAAATTATGAGCAATACCATAACTTGGCAATCTAATATCAATTACTTCGGGAGCAATTGCAATTTGAATTGGTTTAAGAAAAATTCTTTCGGTAGCTTTTCCCAAATAAAAATCTTCCATAGGAGGCACACCCACAATAGTTGCTGGATAAACCGCATTTTTTCGATGAGTGATACAAGTTACATGAAATACAGGATACATATCGTCTAAAGAATAAAAACCAGTATGGTCTCCAAAGGGACCTTCACGTTTTAATTCTTCGTTAGGATCGATATACCCCTCAATAACAAAATCGGCAGAATCAGGAATATATATATCGTTGCTAATTGATTTCACAAGATTGACTCTTTTGTTTTTGAGAAATCCTGCAAGCATAAACTCATCTATATTTTCGGGTAATGGGGCAGTTGCCGAATATGATAAAACTGGGTCTCCACCTAACACAACCGAAACAGGCATTTTAGTTCCTGCCAATTTGTGTTTTTTATAATGCTCCGCTCCTCCTTTATGCAAATGCCAGTGCATTCCGGTAGTGTTTTTATCAAAAATTTGCATTCGATACATGCCAACATTTCGGATTTTAGTAACTGGATCTTGAGTTATTACCATTGGCAAAGTAATAAATCTGCCTCCATCGCACGGCCAACATTTCAAAACTGGCAACATGCTTAAATCAGGGTTTTTTATTATAACTTCTTGGCATTGTCCTTTCTTAGATGAACGTTTTGGCATCCAATTAGATGCGGTTTTAAGCTCTGGCAATAAGGCAAGTTTTGATTTAAAACTTTCGGTTGCTCCTGCTAATTTTGATAAAATTACATCCATTCGCTTACCGGGTTCATCATACGACTTTAATCCCAAAGCCATTAAAATCCGATTATCTGAGCCATAATGATTTATCAAAACTGGGAATGCAGTTCCAGTATTTTCAAATAGTAAAGCCTTACCCCCAGCCTGTTGCTTCATTATTCTGTCAGCAATTTCAGTAATTTCAAGTTCTGGGTCAACAAACTCCTTAACTCTAATTATTTCGTTTTGAGTTTCTAATTGAGCGATATATTTTTGGAGCGTTTCTACAGACATAATTAATTTTTATTGTTTAATATTTCTTTCTCATCAACGATGTGTTTTTCTAAACATTTTGGACACAAACAGTTTTTAAATTTTTCTTTCAAATATAAAGATAATTCATGCGAAATAACAAAGTTTACACACCAACACTTTTCGTCATGAATACAGGTAAAATCTTTTCCACAGTTTTCGCAAGTTTTTTTCATTTACCTAATAAATTATTTGTTTTTTTTATAATTGCCTTGATGTCTTGTTTTTGCATACAATCAAAATGCTTTTTAGGACATTTTTTAAAGCCTATTTTTGAACATGGGCGACATTTTAAGTCTTTAACTTCAAAAATCTCCGAATTAGTGCCTGCCAAATATGGAAACATTCCAAATTCTGGTACAGTATTTCCCCAAATTGAAAAAACATCTTTCTTAAACGCAGCAGCAATGTGCATCATGCCTGTATCGTGGGTAATTACCACAGTAGATTTATTTACAATATATGCCGACTCATTAAGAGATGTTTTGCCGCAAAGATTATAAACACTTTCTAATTTTTCGGCTACTTCCTCTCCGACTTTTTGGTCTTCTTTTCCTCCTATCAAAATAATAGGATGATTAATTCCTGAGCAAATTTCTTTAATCCTTTCTGTTGGTAATTGTTTGGTTGCATGTTGTCCGCCAATTGCAAACGCAACAAATTTATCCTCTTCAGGGAACATCTCATGGAAATCATACTTAACATTGTCAGGAATAAAGAAATCAAGTCCCTTTTTATCATTAACAACATCAAAAAGTTTGACAGATTCGAAATAACGATCTACAATATGTATATCAGGCAGTTTAACTTTCTTAAATTTAACTAAGAAAAACTTTTCAGAATTTAATTTATCGAACGAAAAATCCATGATTTTAAGTTTGTGTTTAAACCTAAACGTACGGATGTTTTTATGTAAATCAATAATATAATCAAAACCTTCGTCTCGGAGTTCATTAATGCTTGCATGAAAGTTCCCCAAAGTATGTACTTTATCTATATATGGATTTGATTCTAATATTGAAGCATAAGCTGGTTTAGTAAGAAAATGAACAACCGCTCCCTCAACTTGCTGCTTTAGACAACGAACTATCGGTGTTGTTAAAACAATATCGCCAATCGAACTAAAGCGTATAACCAAAAATTTTATTTCATTCTCGTCCATAAAGCAAAATTAAAAATAAATTGGCAGTATTAACGAGATAAGTTCAGAATATATTAATTAGTGTTTGTTAAAACCGGGGCTTCGAGACATTTTAAAATATAAACTTGCATTAAGTCGAGAATTTTATTGCTTTTGTTAAAAATCTCGAATTATGATAGAGCGTATATCTTATATTAAAAAAATGCAAAATGGCTTTGCTAATAATCCAATCGTCATATTAACAGGTGCAAGACAAGTCGGGAAAACAACACTAATGGAAATGTTTGTTAAAGACAAAACAAAAGTTTGGTTAGATGGACAAAATATTCAAACAGCAGAATTATTTGTGCAATTTTCAATTATCGAGCGTTACTTGAACATTAATATTAATAGCGAACTTAATGGACTGCTTGTAATTGATGAGTTTCAATATATTAACAAAATATCTACTATGCTTAAATTATTAGTAGATAAATACAAAAATTTAAAAATTCTTTGTAGTGGAAGTTCAAGTCTAAATATTATTCAAAATGTTGAGGAGTCTCTTGCAGGTATAGTGCGCATAATCAGCGTTTATCCATTAAATTTTCTTGAGTATGTAAATTTTCAGAATACTGAAATACTGCAACAATATGAGAATACAAAAGTTAATGATAATATTGATGTTCTTTTTCCGCAAATTAAACCAATTTTTTATGAATATTTGACTTATGGCGGGTTACCAAAAGTGGCTAAAACGCATGACACTCGTGAAAAAATCGAATTACTTAACGATATTTATCAAACATATCTGTCGAAAGACATCAAACAGTTTATTATAAATAAGAATATTGTTGCATTTAATAAGTTATTGAAAATTTTATCTTCTCAAATTGGAAATATGCTAAATATCAACGAAATTGCAAATACAATTAATTTACCATATTCTAAATGTGAAGAATATATTAGCATTTTAGAACAAATGTTTATTATAAAACTTCTTTCTCCATTTTCATCTAATACACGAAAAGAGATTTCTAAAATGAAAAAGATTTATTTTTGTGATACAGGATTAAGAAACATTGTGTATAATAGTTTTAATGATATTAATATCAGAGTAGATAAAGGACAAATATTTGAAAATTATGTTTATTTACAACTGTTGATAAATCACAAACCTGAGAACATATATTATTACAGAACAAAAGATAATACCGAAATAGATTTTATAATAAAAACATACAAAGGAAATATCATCCCAGTTGAAGCAAAATTTAAAACCTTTAATAAGACTCAAAAAATCAGAGCACTTACCGAATTTGCTAAAAAGTATAACACTGGTATTAATTATATAGTTAATAATAATCTCAATGAATTAAATAATAACCAGCAATATATTCAGGCTTATCACATACATCATATTGTGTAGCATAGGTGGTTTCGAGGCATTTCGGCTGAGGCCGAAACCCCTTTTTTAAACGTCTCGAAACCACCTTTCGAAAAACATTTTCCACTATTTTGTAACATCAGCACAGATTTTTTCGTATGATACTATGAAAGGAAAGCGTAAGTTTTAAAATAAAACAATAAAATATTTAGGAACACTTTTTGTAAATAGAGGTATTGTGAGAAAAACAATAAACATATCAATAATTATAATCTTGTTTTCAGGGTTTGCTTTTTCGAGTATTTCATATCCTGTTAATTGTGGTATTTCGTATTACGGACAATCTGAGTATCCCGAGCTTTATAAGATATCGGCACCTGCTCCTAACCCAGTAATTGACTATGCCGTAATTTGGTACAATATTCCAGAAGATGCCACTGCTGAAATAGTAATTTATAATTTTGCTGGTGTACAACTAAAATCTGTACCTGTAAGCGGAGGAATAAAAAAAATTAACATTGAAACATACGATTTACAAAACGGAGTTTATTTTGTTTGTCTCATTTACGGCGGTAAAAATATTGATTCTAAAAAAATGATTAAAAAGTAAAACCTCAACTTTATATATTTTATTTGCCCGATAGTTAGATTATCTATCGGGTTTTGTTTTATTAAATTTGCAAATAAAAAACTAAGAGTTTGCCAAACAATATGAAACGATTAATTTTATTAATTTTATTCACAAGCTTAATTTGTTATTGTGGCTTTGCTCAATATAAAGTATTTTTACTTCATGGTTATGCAAATCCAAAATCAATAATGCGAAAACTTGACAAAGATTTAAAAAAAGAAGGATTTAGCACTGAAAATTATGCGTATGCTGGAATATATACAGACTTGGATACGATTGCTCAAAATCTTTATTTAGATATAATAAAAGAAAATCTTGATTCTGTTTCATTTGTTACGCATTCGATGGGTGGATTAGTTGTGCGAGCAATGTTAAAATATTCGGATACAGATACCGCTTTTCCTTTTATATATAGGATTGTGATGATTTCGCCACCCAATCAAGGAGCAGATATTGCAGATTTATTCAAATCAAAGAATTTCCTTCACAAACTATTAGGTCCTAATGTTAGGAAAATGGAAACCGATTCCACATCTTACGCAAATCAATTGCCTATACCTTGTAACATTGAAATGGGAATTATTATTGGGAAACGAGGTAAAAAGAAAGGCTATAATCTTTTAATTGAAGGTGACAACGATGGACTTATCAAACCTGAACATACATTACTTGGCAACGAAACAGACACAATAAGTTTGGAGTTAGATCATTTGGCTTTAGTATTTAGAAAAAAATCTCGTACAAAAGTTATCAAATTTATAAAAACAGGTCATTTTCGTTAGATTGTAAGCTAAACATCTATCATATTTAAGTTATTTTCTTCTTTCAACCAAAAAATGTTAATATTTTGCATGTATATATTGCAATTTATAATTTTTATTAGTATATTTTTGCAACACAATAAATAAAACTATAGAAATGATTGGAAATTATTCCGAAGATAGCATAAAAACGCTTGACTGGCAAGAACATATCCGCAAGCGTCCAGGAATGTATATTGGAAAACTTGGAGATGGAAAATCTCGTGATGATGGTATTTATGTTCTTATAAAAGAAGTCCTTGATAACTCAATTGATGAGTATGCAATGGGTTTTGGTAAAAACATTAACATTAAACTCGAAGATAATTCTATTGCTATTAGGGATTATGGACGAGGCATACCGCTAGGGAAATTAGTTGATGTTGCTTCAAAAATGAATACTGGAGCAAAATATGACTCAAAAGTATTTAAAAAATCTGTGGGTCTTAATGGGGTAGGAATAAAAGCTGTAAATGCACTTTCAAAATCATTTAAAATAACAGCCTATCGGGAAGGTGAAGCTAGAGTTGCAGAGTTTTCTAAAGGCAAACTTATATCAGATAATAGCCTTAAAGCTCCAGATAAAAAGAATGGTACTTTGGTAGTATTTGCTCCCGACGATGAAGTGTTTGGCAAATATAATTTTATTAACGATTACATAGAGCCATTACTAAGAAACTATGTTTACCTTAATGCTGGATTAACTATCAATTTTAATGGAACAAAATACTTCTCACGCAATGGACTACTTGATCTATTAGAGGAAAATCTTAATCAAGAAGAAATATATCCTATCATACACTTAAAAGACGATGATTTTGAAATTGCCTTAACTCATGGAAAACAATACAGTGAAGAGTATTACTCATTCGTAAATGGTCAAAACACTACGCAAGGTGGGATACATTTATCAACATTTCGCGAGGCTTATGTTAAAACAATTCGTGATTTTTACCGTAAAGATTACGATGCCGCTGATATTAGACAATCAATAATAGCTGCCATCAGCATTCGGATTGAAGAACCGATTTTTGAATCGCAAACAAAAACAAAACTTGGCTCTCGTGATATGTCTCCAGATGGTGTTAGTGTAAGGAACTACATTTTTGAATTCATGAAACGTCTTGATGATTTCTTACATAAAAATCCAGAACATGCAGACATACTTCAAAAAAAGATACTCTCTTCGGAAAAGGAACGTAAAGCAATTGCAGGAGTAAAAAAACTTGCACGCGAAAGAGCTAAAAAAGTTAGTCTTCACAACAAAAAACTTAGAGATTGTCGTATTCATTACAATACAAATGATGAAAAAAGATTTGA
>CAYNKH010000098.1:0-10847 GCA_964397745.1 uncultured Bacteroidales bacterium
GATATTCAATATGCTGCTTCATAAAATAACGGTAAGAGACTGTCGGGTTAATAACTTCAACTACAGACGGTACTATTTTAGCAAATATTCCTGCTGGCACTCCAAGTGGAACTGCTTATCGTATTCGTGTTGATGCTGATAATCCGACATTTGTTGGTACAGATAATGGTACGGATTTAGAAGTTATTTTATTAACTAATTCAATTGCTCCAGTTACATCACAAACAATTACAGCAGGAACAGATGGTACAGAACTAACGGTTAATGAATTACCAATTGCAACAAGTCGTGAATGGAAATACTCTACTACAAGCGGTGGTGCTTATACCTCATTTACTCCTGCTGAAACATCTGGTACGTATACACCAAACTTTGCAAGTGCTGGAACATATTATGTAGTTTGTGTATCTTCGTATTCTGCTCATTCAATTGATATTACGAGTAACGAAGTGCAAATTATTGTTAATCCTGTTGGATTAAGTATTACTACTGGTACTATTAGCGGTTCTCCTTTTGCAGTTACTTCATCAGTATCTGCTACTGTAAATGTACCTTATACTATTACTGGAACATTTAATGCAGGCAATGTATTTACAGCATATTTATCAGACGCATCTGGAAGTTTTGCTTCGCCAACTGCAATTGGAACATTAGCTTCAACTACAGACGGTACTATTACAGCAAATATTCCTGCTGGCACTCCAAGTGGAACTGCTTATCGTATTCGTGTTGATGCTGATAATCCGACATTTGTTGGTACAGATAATGGAGAAGATTTAACGATAACACTAGTTTTATCAACTGAAATCGTTTCGGCTAACAATACTTTATATTTATATCCAAATCCATCAAATGGCAATGTCTATATTGATAATACAGGAGAATATTATAGTTTTGAAGTCTATAATGCTATTGGGCAAATGGTTTTTGCAATTGAATCTTATGAAAGCAACATATTATTGAATCTTAATGGATTTAAAGACGGTTTATATATTGTAAACTGTATTTCGCCAACAGATGTGAAGGCTATTAAATTTATTTTGAAATAAACGATTATATCAAATGCTAAAATGGGGGGGGCAGTGTCTCCCCCATTTTAATATCAAAATAGCATTACCTGAGTTTGATATAGTTTTTGTTTATTTATTGACATTTATATTGTATTAAATTAAATTGGTGTTAAAGTTACTGATAGAAATAATTTTTGATATTTTTTTGGCAATGTAAAGTCAAAACTATAGCGAACTTAGGTAATTATATTGGCTCACTCAAATCTGCAATCATTTGCACACTCTTACGATTATCTGTTGTATGTTTCTTTGTAGTTGTTTATATTCTGTGGTTTTTTATTTTAATAATAATTATCCAACAAACACTAAATAATTACAAAATTTTATAATATTATCTATCCGAAATACATTTGACTTTTATCATTGGTCCAATCATGCAAATACTAACATAATCTTTTGCATTTTCGTAAGTTACCCAAATCTTTTTATTATCTTTTTTCTCAATGTCAAACGTATTTAAGTTTACAGGTTCAAGTTTTTGTCCATTTTCGAGTTCAATTGCCCATCCACAGCCGTCAAGACCGTGCAGATTGACAAACTTTGCAGGAACGGCATTTTCGCATGTTGTTTCTTTTAATGTTTTGCATGAGAAAATGCTAAAACTTAATATCAATACCCATATAAATGTTCTGTTAACCTTCATATAGCATCATATATTCGTTAAACTTAGGTTGAAGCTCATCAAACAACGCTTGACGTTGATTAGTCATAAGATATTGTAGTACGCGGCGGTAAGTTTCCATAGCAAACTGCAATTCCATATCACAAGTTTTCCTTTTATCTTTATCAAGACTGTAAAAGAACACGAGTTCTTGTGTAGCCACTTTAGCTATTTCACGTAAAAACTCATCACCTATTTCAGGCTCTCCAACGGCATAATAAGCATTAGCAAAGTCCACATCAAACACTCCAGGTGCAAAAATTGAAATAGGCATAATCTCTTCGCAGCGTTCGATTGCTTTTTTTGCTCTTACCGTGTCGCCCTCTGCAGCAAGTTGTATGGCGAGGTCTTTAAAGTTATCACGTATTTTAACGATACGTGTGGTTCTGCTAATTGTATTATCGATGATTACTTTAGGGTCATTCATATTGCCCCAGTCATATTTATTCATCATATTGTCGTATAGTATATCGGTGTCAATTCGCCCTCTTGAATTCGATTTTATTGGCACCATACGATATGCAAATCCTTCGTTTTGGAAATAATTATCTAATCCTAGAGTATTTGTACCTCCAATTGATGTAAAATAAACTGGACGCTCCCATTGGTTTGTTCTAAGCATATCCAAAGTCATCATCTCATTTTTAATAAGATATGATCTTTTTAGGTCAAATTTGATTATTTCTTCAATTTTATCTGCATCCTTTGGCTTAACGGTTCCGTTGTTTACAACCGTAGCAGAATCGGTACGCATATAAATTTTATTTCTGTGGTAAGAATACGTTAAATCTCCATCGTGCATAAAAGAGCTTATAGCATCGTTATTGATATAATTCATTAAACTGTCGATTGATATATATCCTTTTTCTTCGCCTCTTTCCATAGGAACATAATATAATATGTCTCTGACTGAAGGTTCGTACTTGCTGCGTTCTAAAGTTAAAGGGAGTGGATCGGCTTCATAAGATTGCATTTTCATTTGGTCAACATACCAATCTGAGGCAAAATATGGCAGACAGCAAACTTTTACGTCTGTTCTAAAGCCTTCTACTTCCTGAGCATACCAAATTGGGAAAGTGTCGTTGTCTCCATAAGTAAACAATATTGCATTTGGAGCACAGGACGCGAGATAGTTATGTGCAAAATCTCGTGCAATATATCTGTTGCTTCTATCGTGATCGTCCCAGTTTTCGCTTGCCATTAGGAAAGGAACTGGAAGACAAATTAGTGTTGCAATACTGCCTGCGACTATGCTTGGTGAAAAACGCCTAAACATATTATAAAATGCAACTACACTTAATCCAATCCAAATAGCAAAGGCATAGAACGAGCCAGCATAGGCATAGTCCCTTTCACGAGGCTGATTTGGGGTTTGATTAAGGTAAACCACAATTGCAATTCCAGTTAAAATAAATAGTAAAGTAACAATCCACCAGTCTTTTTGATGTTTGAATAATTGATATCCCAGTCCTATTAAACCAAGTAGTAGTGGTAGTAGATAATATTTATTATTTGCTTTATTGTTTTGTAGATGGTCGGGCAGTTTTGATTGATCTCCAAGACGAGGATTATCAATTGCACTAATGCCAGATTGCCAATTCCCGTGAATAACGTTTCCATTTCCTTGAATATCGTTTTGACGACCAGCAAAGTTCCACATAAAATATCTCCAATACATCCAATTTAGTTGATAGTTTACAAAAAACTTGATGTTATTAGAAAATTTTGGTTTGGTCTGAGTCTTTGTAAATCCTCCATAGCTTTTGTAAACCTCAATGTGGTTAGGATCTGGACTGTGCATACGAGGGAAAAAAGTACAACGTTCGGGATTGTAAATAGCTTTAGGTTTGTAACTTACAATTTCATATCCTCCATTTCTTTTAACATAAACGGGAGATGTTTTTTCGTATTTTATTGGTTTAGCATCAAAATATTCTCCGTGTACTAGAGGTCTGTCGCCATATTGTTCACGATTAAGGTAATAAAGTAGTGCAAAAACATCATCAGGGTTATTTTGATCCATTGGGGGATTAGCGTTTGACCTGATTACAATAAGCGCATAACTTGAATAGCCTATCATTAGCATTGTAAATGCAAGCATTACTAAATTTAAAACTGGACGCATTTTCTTAGTTGCTAATACAATAGCAACTATCATTCCGCCAAATATTAATAAGTTGACAAGAATGTTGCCCGACATCAATGGTGCACCTATCAGTAATATACTCAATGAAGGGAAAATATAATGCAGTAATTTATTTTCAGAGTATTGTGTAAAGTAAATCGACAGTCCTAAAAATGAAAAAGTTAGTATTGACCAAATAAAAAGACCAGAATTGTATGGCATTCCTAATGTGTTAACAAAGAAAAGCTCAAGTTTTGAAGCAACAACTGCAACTCCAGGGATGATTCCCCACATAATCATTCCAACAATAAATAATGAAACTCCAATTGTTATAAAAAAACCTTTAACATTTGGTTTGTACTTCTTAAAATAGAAAACAAATGCTATTGCAGGAATAGTCAACAGGTTTAATAAGTGTACACCAATCGACATCCCAACAAGTAAAGATAGTAGAAGTATCCATCTTGATGCTCTAACTTCGTCGTCGCTATCGCTCCATTTTAAAATAGCCCAAAATACGATTGCGGTAAAGAAAGATGAGAATGCGTAAACTTCACCTTCAACTGCTGAAAACCAAAATGTATCTGAGAATGTATAAGCCAATGCTCCTACAAGACTTGCACCGATAATTGCAATAGTTTTACCAACAGTGTACTCTTTGTTTGGTGCAATCATTCTTTTGGCAAAATAAGCAATAGACCAATATAAAAACATAATTGTGAAAGCCGAAACTATGCCAGAAAAAGCGTTTACCATTAGAGCTACTTGCTCAGGACCAGAGGCAAACATTGCAAAAAATCGTGCTATAAGCATAAAAAACGGGGCTCCTGGAGGATGACCTACCTGTAGTTTATATGATGATGAAATAAATTCACCGCAATCCCAAAAACTTACTGTAGGCTCAAGGGTTAACATGTAAACAACTGCTGCAATAAAAAATGCAATCCATCCGAAACCAATGTCGAGGCGTTTAAATAGTCTTAGTGTCATAGTTTTTGTTTTATCTCAATCAAAAATATTAAAGCGTAAAAATAACATTTTTATTATATAGTGGAAAGAAAAATGCAAGTTTTGAGCATAGTTTAGTTTATATAGGCTTATTTCAATAAAAAGTGTGAGATATAAGTAAAAAAAGAGAGCCGTTAAGCTCTCTTTTACTAAATTGTGAGTATAATAGTTATTTATTCTTTTATAAATTGATTTATAAAGCTTTCGTTTTCGTTTTCAATTTTAATAAAGTAAACGCCAGATGCCATTTCGCTAATGTCTATTGCTGCTCCATTGTCAATAGATATTCCAGATTGCATTAGCTGTCCGTTAATATTTATTATTTGATAGGAAAACTCATTTGTGTTTTCGATATTAATAAATAATTGTGAGTTAGCTGGATTTGGATAGATACCAGAACTTATATTGGTTTCGCATACCGAAGTTGAAATATCAATAGTTGTTGAATATGTATCTGTGCTACAGCCGTTAGAAACTGTAAGAGAAACTGTGTATGAACCTCCCGCTGTGTAATTAAAAACTGGATTTTCGTCAGTTGAAGTGCTTGGTGTCAATTGGTTGTCTCCAAAATTCCAGGAATAAGAAGTGGCATTTTCTGATTCGTTTGTAAAATAAACAAAATTCCCCTCAACATTATAGGTAAACGATGCACTAGGCGTGGTTGTACAATCAGAAATTTTGAATAAATCGATTGCAACACCTTCTGTATCTTCCATTGCGAACATGCCATTATTGAAAACAAATCTAAATTTAACACTTGTTTGATTTATAAGGTAAGGAATGTTTGTTGAAGCAATTTGCCAACCTGCACTTGAGCCATTCCAAGTGCCGCCAATTGGAATTAAAGCACCACCATACCAATTTTGCGATACTTCGCCTGATTTTACCGTATCCCATAGCACACCATTATCTAGACTATATTCTAAGCTAAAATTAGACATCATCATATTGGTTTCATATTGTATCATAACTTCAATTACTGGATGTACAAAATCTGTAAAATCAAAGCAAGGTGATTCTAGGTAAGATATTTCGTTTGAGTTGTTAAAACCAGTTGCGTTTGTTACCCAAGCGTAGTCCCCATCTCCAGCAGAGTTAATTAGCGTGTTGTCAGGCATTGCTAACTCCATTGTTGAATTAGTGCCATAAGTATGCCATCCGCCGTCTCCACTTTCGAATGACTCTTCGTAGTCAAGTGCACTAATTGTGGCTTGTGATGAAATTGTTTTTTGATACTCATCATTTGTATTGTCTTCATCGCCAGATTGAACTGTTTTAGCAACAATATCATAACTGCCGATAGCTGATAAATCGCAAGTGGCTGTAAAATCATAATTATATGTGCTTCCAGATTGTATTGTTGTTGATACTGTCTCAGGTAAAGCTAACCATGTAATTCCGCCATCTATTGAATAATCAACAATAATATCGCTTATTGCTTGTGCACCAAAGTTTGTAATTTCAACGCTTACTGTTTCAGTATCGGTTAATCCGCAACTATTAGTTGGTGTTATAATATCTGTTATCCCAACATCAGTAAGTATAGCTTCTTTAATTGTAAAATCATCTATTGCAATACCATTTGCAGCTAACACTCCACTTGTGTAATTAATTCTGAATCTTACATTAGTTTCACCTATCAGTTCAGGTGGCATAGCCGAAATATATTCCCATTCTGTTGTATTAGCAAATGTATAAACATCGATAGTCCACGTTGAACCGCCATCAATTGATGCTTTAATATTACCAGAGTTTCCATAAAGAGAGAAGTTTACCCAAGCATATAGTTCAATGGTTGGGAAAGATAAACTTGATAAATCGTAGCATGGACTCTCAATGTATGAGACCTCACTTGTGTTTGTGTTACCTGCTAAATTTGTAACCCAAATATTATCGCCTGAATGGGCAGAGTTTATAACAAGCTCCGGGATTAACTCATCGGGACTTCCATGTACCCACGATGAAGCTGTACCTCCTGTACTCCAATATCCAGTGCCAGATTCAAAATCTTCAGTTATTGGGAACGTGCTATATATTGGCATATTTACAATTGTGATAGTTGTTTCATCATTTGTATTGTCTTCATCGCCAGATTGAACAGTTTTTGCAACAATATCATAACTGCCGATAGCTGATAAATCGCAGGTTTCTGTAAAAACGTAATTGTATGTACCGTCAGGTTCTATTGTTGTTGATACTGTTTCAGGTGAAGCTAACCATGTAATTCCGCCATCTATTGAATAATCAACAATAATATCGCTTATTGCTTGTGCACCAAAGTTTGTAATTTCAACGCTTACTGTTTCAGTATCGGTTAATCCGCAACTATTAGTTGGTGTTATAATATCTGTTATCCCAACATCAGTAAGTATAGCTTCTTTAATTGTAAAATCATCTATTGCAATACCATTTGCAGCTAACACTCCACTTGTGTAATTAATTCTGAATCTTACATTAGTTTCACCTATCAGTTCAGGTGGCATAGCCGAAATATATTCCCATTCTGTTGTATTAGCAAATGTATAAACATCGATAGTCCACGTTGAACCGCCATCAATTGATGCTTTAATATTACCAGAGTTTCCATAAAGAGAGAAGTTTACCCAAGCATATAGTTCAATGGTTGGGAAAGATAAACTTGATAAATCGTAGCATGGACTCTCAATGTATGAGACCTCACTTGTGTTTGTGTTACCTGCTAAATTTGTAACCCAAATATTATCGCCTGAATGGGCAGAGTTTATAACAAGCTCCGGGATTAACTCATCGGGACTTCCATGTACCCACGATGAAGCTGTACCTCCTGTACTCCAATATCCAGTGCCAGATTCAAAATCTTCAGTTATTGGGAACGTGCTATATATTGGCATATTTACAATTATCATGCTTAAACTATCATTTAAAGCATTTTCGTCATTTACCGAATTTGTATAGACATTTATATTATACTCTCCAATTGTCGATAAATCTGCTGTTGTTGTAAACTCAAAATACTCTGTTGCTCCTGGTTCAATTGTTCCAGAAAATGTTTCAGTGATAGCAGTAGCACCATTGATAGTATATGACATATCAAAACCTGTTTGTGGCGATAGCCCAAAGTTTTTGAAATAACAACCTATGGTTTCATTATTACTGAGTCCACAGTCGGATGATAGACCTTCTATTGATGTTACACCCAAATCATAGTTTAGGTTTCTCGTAACAAGAATATTGAAATTTACATTTGTTGTAGGAGCAAGAAAGGCAACACTTGACGAACTTATAACAATATAGTATGTTGTGCCAGCGATAAGATCAATATCGCTTATTGAAGGATTTGCTGCCTCGCTATCTATAGACGCTACACATGTTCCTACATCTGGGCAACCGGCGGTAATAAACAAACCTATTTTTGCAGCTAATGCCGCAGCGGCAGGAATTAATTCTGTATTTGATAATTCAACATTTATTTGTATGTCATCGTCAGGAGTAATTGAAAAAATATACTCATCGTTATCCATTGCTGTAGAGCCACATGCATCGGTACTGGAGTAGTTATTTCCCATTGCTGTTGTAGTAAGTCCTGTTTCCGAATATGGCAAAGAGGTAATATCCACAGCACTTGCACAATCTTGTTGTGCTGATAGTTTTAATCCAAAAGCCATTGAAAGTAAGGCTATTGACACAAAATAAAAAATCTGTTTCATAATAAAAGGTTTAAAGTTATTAAAGTAATATTTGAATATTTGTACCAAAGTTAAAACAATTAATTAAAAAAACCACCTATTTGGTGGTTTTTTATAAAATCATATCACTATTATTAAAAAAGACTATTCTTCTATAACATCAAGTTCTGTATTGGTTTCATTTTCAAACTCTGAAGATTCATTTTCTTCCCCATTGTCTTGCTTTGCTAGCTCTTCCATTTTAGAAATATTACTTTTAAAAGTTTCGACAGCTTTATTTATATCATCTTTACGTGATTCAAGAGCAGCTTTATAAGCCTCTTCATATCCTTTGATTTTTTTGCCTTTACTAACTTTTTCTTGTTCTTCTTTTACTTGTGAATTAATTTTATTCATTAATTCATAGTATTCAGTTGATATTTCTTTTAATTCGTCATATTCAGAAAGTTTTGCACCTTCGACAGTATCTTTTGAGATATGATTATCAGAGTACAACTCATCAAATCTTTCGTTAAATTGATTTAGTTTTTCTATAGATCTTTCTACATCTTTATCTGCTTCAACTTTGCTGCAAGACATAAACATAATAGTTATAGCAATTAGACTTAAAATACTTATTGTTTTTTTCATTTTTATCTGTTTTAATATTTAATTATTTAGTAACGCGTTCTAACCACTTTAGCATGAATATCATTGTAAACATTGATAGCACGCACACGCTTACAAATACTGTCCAAGTTATCCATAGAGGTACGCTTTCATATAAGATTGCACCAATAAATAATAATTGATTTCCTACTGCAGTTGCACCTAGCCAACCGCCTTGCATAACACCTTGAAGGTGAGGTGGGGCAACTTTAGATACAAATGAAATTCCTAGTGGACTAATGAATAACTCTGCGACTGTAAGGATAAAATATGTGCCAATTAATAGCATTGGAGTTACTTTTGCTGCGTCAGTTAAAGGACTTCCTTGAATATCTGAAAACATTGGTAATCCTTTTGATCCTATTGTCATAAGAATGAAAGCCGAAGCTGCAATTCCCATACCTATTGCGATTTTCTTAGGAGTACTTGGCTCTTTTCCTTTGGCTCTTAGCCAACCAAAAATCGCCATTATTATAGGAGTTAATAGTACAATAAATATTGGGTTTACCGATTGGAATATCTCGGCACCTTGTATTGTGGTAAAGCCAAGATTAATATTTATTTGACTAAGATCTGTATAATCTCTAGCAAACATTGTTAGTGTTAAACCATTTTGATGAAAGGAGAACCAGAAGAATATTACAACACCAAAAACTGCTAAAAGAGCATACATACGTTGTTTGATTTCTTTTGCATCCATTTTTATTTGATCTGGAGAGTTGTTAGTTTCGTCTTTGTTAACAACTTTTTGCACCTTAGGAAATTTACTTTTGTTTGATAAATAAATAATTAAAGAAATAGCCATAGCTCCAATTGCAGCTATAAATGCGTAGTGAAAACCTGTTGTAAATACATTCAAATATTCAGATGCAAAAGTTGCCATATCTGGTGTGGTACTAGATGCTTGAGTTGCAAGTACCTCAAATTTACTTGTTGGGTCTAAAGCAAAAACACTTTCTGCTAATCCTTGTGCTTTGTCAAGTGCACCTTGTCCAACAATTTTAGTAGTTTCAAGTGTTTTATCAATATGTTGATGACATAGTGCTGGTAAGTTTGCGTTATAGCCAAACCCAGCTTTTCCTAACCACCAGTTGCGGACACCAATAGCGGTAAATGGAGCGAAAATTGCACCAACATTGATAAACATGTAAAACCAAGAAAAACCAGTGTCTCTTAGTTTGTCATAAGTAGGATTGTCGTACATCTGTCCAACAAGAGCTTGCAGGTTACCTTTAAATAAACCGTTACCAAATGCAATTGTAAAAAGACCAATACAGGTTACAATTAACATCAAGGTTTGGTTTTTAACAGGCGTTGGGGTCGGAATTGCAATCATTATATAGCCAGCAGCCATAATAAAAAGCCCAGCCATAATAACTCCTTTGTAATTTCTTATTTTATCTGCAATTATACCTCCGACAAATGCCAAAATGTAAATTGAAAAATAAAATACAGAGTAAATCAGACCTGCATCCTTACCATTAAGACCAAATTTTGCCTGTAAAAACAGTACCAAAATCGCCATCATGGTATAAAAGCCAAAGCGTTCGCCCATATTTGCAAGCGAAGCAGCCATTAATCCTTTTGGGTGATTTTTAAACATAAATATAAATTTTAGTTGTTAATAATTTCAATATTTTTTAAGCAAGGCAAATATAGAAATCTTTTTT